>JAHEHB010000105.1 GCA_024644775.1 Deltaproteobacteria bacterium | reverse complement strand
CCGCATGGAAGGCAATCATCTATGATATTGCCCGTAAAATGGAAAAACTGCCGGGTGGCGAAAAAACTAAAATTCTTCCCAACATAGAAGATATCCATATTCTCGTGGAAGAAATGGACGCTAGGATTGAAGAAATTCGGGATAAGTGCAAACCGGAAACCGGCATCGATGACATTAGAACCGAAAGAGAAGAATTTGATAAGCACATGGCATCGTTGCGCGTTAAAAGTGAGGACGCCATGCAGGTCCTCGGCGCCGGGAATTTCGGCGGGTGAGCCACGACAGGGAGAACGGAGAATTTGGCATATCGATTCAAAGCAGCGGGAGCTTTCCCGCTGCTTTTCAAAGGCCAGGCTGAAAATACCGTAGAAGAACAGCAAGAATATTTTAGACAGCAACCTATGCGATAAGTGGTTAGGTATTGTTCAATATCAAGGAGGATGATTGGCGATGGGAACGATACAGTCATTGAATGCGGAGGGCTTTGAAGCCAAAATTAAGAGTGGTGTCACACTGGTCGACTTTAATGCGTCCTGGTGTGGTCCCTGCCGTATGCAAAAGCCTGTCCTCGAACAGCTGGCCGAACAGCGCATCGGGGAGGTTACATTTGCAGAAGTAAATGTGGATGAAAACCAACAATCAGCCATTAAATTAGGTGTCATGAGCATCCCGACACTTATAATCTTCAAAGATGGAAAAGAGATTGAACGTTTCGTTGGGCTTCAGCCCGAAAATACCCTTTCCGTTGCTATCGAAAAGGCACTGAAATAGACTCTATGTCAGGCGTTAAAAAGATTTTCTTATTGAAGGGGTAGTCAAATGGAAGCGAAATCTTTTTCGAATATCGGCATCGTCTCCTGCGGCACATTGAGTCTTGAACTGAATCATCTCAGAGAAGAAGGGTTTCTCGATACCGACCACCTGTTTTTCACGACACCGGGGCTTCACGAGAATGTTCTAGAGCTGGAACACCAGCTTGTTCAGCGGATCAACAAAGCAAAAGAAAGGGCCGACAAAGTGCTGGTGGTTTATGGCGGGAAGTTTTGTTACGTCAATGCGGATGATCCGACGCGGACGATGCAGAAAATCATAGAAGAACAAAAGCCTCGTGTTGTCAGAATAGATGCCACCCATTGCATGGACATGCTGGCCGACGAAACGGAGCGGGAGGAGATTGCTCAAGATATGGCAAGTGGTGAAAAGGTATGGTGGATGACACCGGGTTGGATAAAATTTCGACACTTGGTATTTAAGGGATGGGATCAGGGTTTGGCCAACGAAAACTTTCCACGGCATACGGGCGGTGCTATTGTATTGGATGCAATTGGATATGTCGAGCAATACATGGTAGAACATCCGGAAGAATTCCTGGAATACTCCGACTGGATGGGGGTTCCGATCCAGGCCTATCCGATTACGCTGGATCGATTTAAATCCTTGCTTTTGGAGAAAGCAAACGAACTGGACCGTCAATGATGGTGCTTAAAAATGCCGAAAATAGCGCCTTTTGAAACCTATGTTCATCGGTACGAAGCGTGGTTTAGAAAATACCCTTTTGTTTACGCCGCTGAATTAAAGGTTGTTCGATCACTGGTTCCAAAGGGCGGGTACGGAATTGAAGTCGGGGTAGGCACCGGTCGGTTTGCGGCGCCTCTTGGAATTCTTTTGGGTGTGGAACCATCCCTTCAGATGGCAAAAATCACCCGGCAGCATGGTATCCATGTGGTCGGCGGTGTGGCTGAGGCGCTGCCGCTGGAAGACGACCGTTTTGATTTTGTTCTCATGGTCACCACGGTCTGCTTTTTGGACGACGTTGATCGGGCTTTCAAGGAATGCTATCGTGTGCTAAAAAAGAAAGGTTTTCTCATCGTGGGTTTTGTCAATCGCACAAGCTCTTTAGGACAAATCTATTTAACGCACCAAAATGAAAATGTTTTCTATAAAGATGCCTTATTTTACACTGTCGATGAAATTATAGAAGCGATGAAACAGACCGGTTTCCGGGATTTTGTTTTTCAACAAACCATTTTTCGGAACTTATCCGAAGTTACACCGACCGAGTCGATTAAATCCGGCTACGGTGAAGGCGCGTTTATTGTGGTTAGGGCCAGAAGGTGAATCGGCAATTTTCAGAGACCCGATGGTGTTAAGGTTGTTTCATTGTGGCTGCAGCCGGAGGAGAGCTTTCTGCCGATGGGGCACATGCCGTAGAAATCGGCCACAGCGTCCGAACGGCTGAAAATCCCCACAACTCTCCCGTTGTCAACCACCGGCAGGCGCCCAATGTCCTTTTTGACCATCAGGTGCGCTGCATGCCAGGGGCTGTCGTTTTTAGAGATTGTCACGACATCGGTTTTCATGAACGCTTTGACCGGTCGTCTCAACTGGTTTTTTCCCTTTATTTTATCAAAATCTCTTACGGAGAGGATACCGACCAATTTTCCGTTCTCAGCCACCGGGGCGCCGTGATACCCTCTTTTTCGCAACAGGCTTCCTGCCCGGTGCATGGTCATATCAGGAGGAAGCGTCAGCACTGGATAAGACATCAAATCCTGAATTTGTGTGGAAGATTGATGTGTTTCACCGATCAGAACACGAATCCATTCCTCTATGGAAGCTGGAATACTTGATTTCAGCATAGCGGAACCGGCGCCGGGATGGCCGCCGCCTCCCATGTGCCGCATGATCGATGCGACATTGATTCCGTCTGTTATGCTCCGACCGATCACCAGATTTCGGTCCCCATCCAGAGAAAATACGCCAAAAGCCGCATCCACATTCAATATCTGGCGGTACATCTGCACCACTACGGCGAGATTGCTAACGTATCCGCACACCCTCATCCGGTTGATGCTCACCGTATAACCGCCCAGCAGGGTTCTTTCGGCGTTCTGGAGCATGCGGAACAACACGTTTTTTTGTTTTCGACCGTAAACGGGGCTGATAAAAGCATTTAGAATGTTCAGATCGGCCTCGTTTTCCAGCAGGCAACCCGCGGCATGGGCATCTTCGGCTTTTGTGGAGGGAAAGGTTAGATTTCCCGTATCCTCATAGAGTCCGGCCAGAAATAGGCTGGCCTGTATGGGCGTCATCGGCCGTTTCCGAAGTTTCAGATACCGCAACATCAAGGTAATATTGGCGCCCATCTCTTGGATGCATTGCCAAGCAGGGTCAATATTTCCTGGATTTCCATGGTGGTCAAAAAGGATAATTTTAAGTCCGCGCTTTTCTCTGAGCGGATCCATCCGATCCAGACGGTCCCATCGGTTTGTATCCACCACCGTCAACTTGTCGACTTTATCCAGGTTTATTTTATCGGGCGTACAGAAATCAAACAGACCCTTGTGAAGCGATAAAAAGGCCCGGACATTGGAATTAAGAGTTGCCGGCAGGACTGCCACCGCATCGGGGTATAACAGATTAGCTGCAACCACTGATGCCAGCGCGTCAAAATCGGCTCCTTTATGCGTTGTCACAATATGCATCACGCTATTCCCTTCGGGTATAACCCGCCGGGATCGCAAGCCTGATTATTTTTTTTGAATATCGGCAATCACCTCAAATCGCGGGGGATCGGCGAGGCTTCTTTTAACCGTGCAAAGCTCTGCGGTCCGAACGACGGCCGATTTATATTTTCTCGGAAATCACCGGGGCAGATCCATATGGATGCGAACCGTCTCAACCAGATGTGATTTACCGACTGCTATCGTTGCTATTCATCATTCCGATACCGCTAACCAGCGGCTCATAAACCCGGTATTCGGTTTTTTCTTCGAGCAGCGTATCCATCTCTTTTTGAATGACCGTTCTTTCTTCGCCGTCAAGCCATTTTCGCCACTCTTCAACAGACCGCCAGGTGCTTCTGACAAGATACTCGTTTTCCTCGGGCTGGTCGATGCGACGTAAGGTTTCACCGGAGATATATCCGGGTTGCATGGTGGCCAAAGATCGTAATTTTACGATGAGCGGCGCTAATTCGTCAGCCTTTTCTTTAATAAATTTTCGCTTGATTAATACCTCAACAGCCATCGAGATCTCCTTTCATTCTTTACTCTCAAGGCGCACCTGGCAGGCGTTGTCGGTGAGCCTTTCATAAATCGTACACATGGTCAGCTTTTCCATCATCCCTGCTCCTCGCCCCCGATTTACATTAAACGCGTGCCGATCAAACCATACAACCTTTTAATTCAATCCTTATGCCAACAGCCTCCGGTGTGGAAAATTTTTACTCAAAAATTATAACCTATTGTTTAAATAGTATTTATTTGTTTAGGATTTATCAATCGGGCGAAAAAAACAAAAATATTCAGGAAACGCCGTGAAGTTACTTTACGTTTTTGGTAACGCCCGGTAACGGCTTGGTGACGGTTCTTTGATTGCTTAGATTCAATGATGTGATCGTCTTAATTTTCAATTTCCATGCCAGTAAAATTGCGAATCGATTGTCAAATCCGGCCGATTATACCCAAAGCCCGATAGGATGAAAGTCTGGAAATACATTTTCATCTCAGGTATTTTCGGAATTACATTCGGGCTGAAGTTAACGGAGAGCGGTGAAAAAAACGCCCAGATCAATTACGGAGAATTACCCTTCCACGAATATTGGGAATCAATCATTGGGTTTTTATCGTTCTTTATTACAGCACTTCTATTATTCATATCTTTTGTGTTTGAGAAAAAGAAGCTGTATACTTTGTCGACGGGCTTTTTGCAGCCCGTATCATCTAACCCCCATATTCAATGAAAGGAGCTACTTATGAGCGAAGAGATGGCGGTCGGCTGTGCACGCCCGACCGGTGGTCCTGTCGGCGAAAGCACAGAAGAAGAAACTACGGAAGAAAAAGCAACGTTTAAAAAGGAGGTCTTAGCGATGATCCATGTGGCTAAAAAAGCGCCGGATTTTGCAGCACCCGGTTATCAAAAGGGAAAGTTTATTTCGACAAAACTCTCTGAATATTTGGGTAAATGGGTACTGCTCTGTTTTTACCCGGGTGATTTCACCTTTGTATGAGCCACGGAGCTTTCGGCAGTTGCCGAAAAATATTTGGTCAGGGAAACCAAAGGCAAGGAGGCGACCCCCTCCGGATGGAAGCCGGGTAAAGTCACTCTCAAGCCGGGTCCGGATCTTGTCGGCAAAGTCTGGGAGGCTTGGAAGACCAGTATGGCTTTCGATTAAGATATCTATTGCCTTTCACGATCGGGGTGTAATTAACCGTCCAAGGACTGCAATAAAATTCAGACCGTTCCCTTGGCATAGCGGGGCCAGCAACTGGCCGGTCCCGTTTACCTTAGTCCCCGGCATTCAATCGCACAGGAGAAAATGTAGAAAAGAAGTATACAACAGCTACAACAGGTGTAGCCAAATGCGACAATTCGATAATAGGCTGATTTTACGTCATTATTTGTATGGCCTTTCATTATGTTCCTCCAAAGTGTAGCCAATCTATTCACATCAATTTTTCCCTGTTTCACCGCTTCCATCGCGGACATATAAATTATTATAAAAAATTTTAATAAAATCAATAGCATAAGCCTATGGAAGTCTTCAATTTTTTTCTGGCATCTTCGTTGCACTATAAATAAGCAGAAATGAGCGTAGGGGAGTGGCATCCATGATGCATCATCCCAAGTTAGAAAGGAGGTAGTTAAAATGAAAAGAGCGATGATCCGAACTGAAGGAATGGAGTTGGGGCGTCATAAGCCTTTTCGTCTTTGCTTGCATACAGGTAGCGGCCGAATACGGATAGTCAAAACCTGTATCCACAATTATCAATGCTGGCATTGCGCTTTTGACCAATGGCTCGATGAGATGGAAGAAAGGCAGAAGGCCGGGGATGGTTTAAAAATGTCAAAGAATAGCTGGGCCAAAGCGGCATGAGATAAACAGCTTAAAACAGTGGGTTCGCAACTGGTGTGCGGCTGCGTACTTCCCCTATCGCCTTACGATTCGGAGTTGGAAGCACTCCGCTTAGGGACACGACAGCGCGCATCCATTGGTATAAGCCAGGTAAGTGATGCATTGGTCAACGTTGTATCCGAAGAGAAAGGCTTGATATCATTAGCCCTTCAAGGGCAGTTTTATCCGAACCTTGGTACCTTTGCTGTGTTGAAAAAGCTTGAAGATTGAACTTTCTAAGTTTATTAGTGTCAAAATTACGATAAAATACGATGCTTCACTTTGTTCCCATATCACCGACCCCAATGGTTCAAATTGTTCCCGATCTACTGGTTCCGATACTTAAATAACGCTGGGCTTGATTCAATAAATTTTAGGATTCTCAGATAGTTAAGTTTTTAATCCGAAAAGTTAATCCGATGGTAGCGTTTTTGCTTTATAAAATTATAAAGGCCACTTTTACTCTGATGATAGTATAAATAGATTTCAGACCTCCATGCAAAAGACCCGGTTTTTCTTTAATGGTAAAGTTAGTTATTCCCATATTTCGGTCCCGGGTATCGCCTGTTTTCGACGCTTGCAAAAGTGCCCTGTTTATTTCTGTTAATAAGAATCAGATTATCGAAAAAAGAGAAATTTTTCTCGGTGACTTTTCCCTAAATGAACGTGTCGAATTGTTGCATCGGGTGGGTATCACGATTGTTATTTGTGGGGGAATCAGTGAAGCGTTTTACGATATGTTTTCCCGTGAAAGCATCAAGATAATCAGTGGTGTTGTCGGAGCGGTGGATGAAGTGATCGCTGCTTTTATCGATGGGCGCCTTGATGATCCGGTGTTTCATATGCCTGGATCGACTTTAAGTAACTCGACTCACAAAAGAAAAACGAAAAAGGATACACCTCGACGAGATCTGCAGACATTTTGAATCAGAAAACTTTATGCCATCTATGAAAGGAGGTAAACAATGCCCAGTTTTGTGATTGATGAAAAATGTGACGGATGCAAGGGCGGAGACAAGACGGCCTGTGAGTACATCTGTCCCAACGATCTTATGGTACTCGATGAAGAACGGATGAAGGCCTATAACGCAGAGCCGGATATGTGCTGGGAATGCTACAATTGCGTAAAAATTTGCCCGACTCAAGCCATCGAGGTCAGGGGGTATGCGGACTTCACTCTATTGGGGGCCAGTGTTATGCCGATGAGAGGCAGCGAAGATATCATGTGGACCGTTAAGTTCAGAAGCGGAACGATAAAACGGTTTAAGTTTCCGATTCGGAGCATCCCGGAAGGAAGTGTTCCCCCGGACGGTGGCTTTGGCGTGGGTCCGGGAACCCTGGATGATCAACTGCTATATACCGAACCGGCATCTTTGATAGCAGATAAGCTTTGGACACTGTCGGATGAAGGGAGGTGAGGCATGATGCAAGATTTTGAAACGGTTGAAGTAACAACCGATCTTTTGGCCATAGGCCCGGGAATGGCTGGATGCGGTGCGTGCGTGGAGGTTGCCCATTGGGCAAAAGAAAACAATATAAAAGTTACCGTTGTGGACAAGGCGGCCATGGAACGCAGCGGCGCTGTGGCCATGGGACTATCCGCCATCAGTCAGGCGATTCTTTGGGCGTCAAAGGATGTATTTCCTGAACAGGGGCCTTCCGAAATCATGCCCTCCGAGCCGTATTTCATTGGCTCTCATTCCGGGGCTTCCGGAGCCTGGACCAGTCGTCCTGAAGATCTACAGACCGAAGAATCCAAGAGTGAATATTTCTGGGGGTATAATCGAATGACCACGATAAAGGGCCTATTTACAGCCGGTGACGGGGTGGCCAACTCGAGTCACAAGTTTTCTTCGGGATCTTTTACGGAAGGACGCATTGCTGGTAAGTCGGCGGTTAAGTTCTGTCTGGAAAATGCTGAAATGCCGGAGATTGATCCGGGTGCGGTAGAAATACTCAAGCAAGACATTGTGGCGCCATTCAAACTCTATGAAGAACATTCAAAATATACGACTCTGGGAACAGTGAAAAAGAAATATGATCTGCCGGTGGAAGAGGTCAATCCAAATTTTTTCACCCCCAAAATGGCCATGTTCCGCCTTAACAAGATAATGGATGAATACGTTGCCGGCTGGGGATCCCAGTATAATTGCAGTGCAACAACCCTTAACATCGCCCTTGATCTGTTAAAGCTCCTTAAGGAGGATCTGTCCAAACTTGCGGCACGTAACCTCCATGAGCTGTTGCGGTGCTGGGAGAATATTCACCGGGTCCAGATTGCCGAGGCCCATACCCGTCACAAATTGTTTCGGGAGGAGACCCGATGGCCCGGGTATTACTATCGGACGGATTTTCCAAAGTTAGATGAGGAAAAATGGGGGGATGTTTTTGTAAATTCCATATACGATGAAGAAAAGGATGAATTCAAATTATTAACAAGGCCCAAGCGAAAGTTGGTGGATATTAAAAAAGTCGTTGGCATGTAAGGTGCCGCCGTTAAACTCCGATCAAGGGTACTTTCCAAGCCAGGGCCGATTTGTGAAAGAAAAATTCGTGATTGCTTCCAAAAGGGGAGTCGTTGGGTCTCGGTTGCTTTCCACTCGATAGAGATGATCTGCGTAATGCCATAGCAGTCATCCTCCGGGCAGCCGCACAAGCCCCGTCACCTTGTGTGGCTGCCTCAAACCGCCAAGGGGAATTATTTAAATACTTGAAAGGAGCATACCCGATGATACATCCCAACAAAAGCAAAAACCCGATTGATCGGGTTACGGAAATATATGTCGGCGTCTTTATGGTTCACGTGTTCGGCGAAACCGTCAAGACAGAGACCATTTTAGCAGGATTTCAGAAAGATCCGGATAAGCCGGAACTCGCCCGCGCTCGGGCGACCGTTGAGACTCATCTTGCGGCCGTGCCGGATCTTGTCGCTATGTGCGATCAAATTGTCGCGCAACAAGAAGAGATCGAATCCTACCGGCTATTAAAATTCGATAAAGAGGGCATTCATGAACTGAATCCTATTGACTTTCGGAACCTCGAACAGTTCTCATTCCGGGCATATCCTGAGACACATTGGGGCATTTGTTGAATTTAAAACACATACCCTTTTACGGATACAAATGTATGATGGGTTTACATCAAACTGAAAAAAAGAAGCCTTCGGCGAAGACTGAGCAATCAAAATGGTATCGTGAAGGTAATCAAAACGGGCGTCGGTTTGCCTCGGAAGCGGCCGATTATGATGAACTGGCAGCCATTTATCGGGCCAGGGGGATTCTTTACAATTGGGACATTTTTCGCGCTGAAATCCTAAACACCTATCTCGGAGCGCCATCGTTCGATTTTCAGGCATATACAGCCGGATTTGCCACAGCTTGCATGGAATTTTTCGAAAAAGTATAGTCGATACCTTTTCATAATCGATTGCCCGGTCGATAAGGATATCGAATGACCTTTGAAACAAAAGAAGAAGTTCTACAGCAGGTTCTTTCTCAAGAAAAACCCAGATGCCCTCACTGCGGTGTGGAGATGAGCCTATGGGAGGTCCCTCAAATTTCCTTTGAAGAGGGTTCGGGCTGGGGCGCCCCCTATCTGTTTGTATGCTTCATTATACCCGGGAATGCCCTTTTTGCGCAGAAATAATAAAGAAGCGGGCTAAGGGTTTGCAAACATTGCGGCAAAGAGCTGCCACCTAATTAAATCGATTCGCCTCCAATCGGAAGATGCATGATCAATCGTACAAACGCTAAGATAGAACCCGTATTGAGCGATGCTCAATGCCCAATAACAGATACCTACCTTAGCTTGGATCAAGGGTATTATTATTTTTGTCTTGGAAGAAATGCCGTATATATAGCGAATTTAGGGGATTCCCGGATGTATCTTTGAACCAGTTCCAATGTGTCCGGCGTGTCACAAACAATGTGATAACAATGGCACTGTCTATCGCATTTTTCGCAGAAATCGTCTTCGTTCAGCGCATTTCCGCAGGCACAATGGGGGGTCATGAGCAGAGAGCCATTTTCCAGGGTCGCTTTGTAAAAGTCTCGGTGTTTATCTCTATTTTCTATCATTTGGGTCATTTTTTCTCCTTTCTTTATAAATAGGAATCCCTTGCTCCTTTCGCCACTCTGCAACTGTAGAAATGGTATCTTCAAAAAACCCCAAACAAAACGGAACGTCCATGACAGAATAGTATTCCGTATCCGCCTTTTCGGTTTTTTGAGTGCTTTCAGGCTGCAGTGGATAGATACGGCAAGACCATGGGCGGTTCGAATAAACCGTGCATCCCTGGGGGGTAACAAACGGACAGCTTTTTACTGCATCCTGGCGTATTTTCAACATAACGACAGGAAGACCTGTGTCACCGACAAGGGTGGCGGTATAGTTTCGCAAAAATGCTTCTGATGATATGTCAAGGGCTTTTTTTAGCCGAAGGATATCATAGGGTGTGAGAAAGATCGTGATATCGTGGCAACACCGGGTAAAGCAATCAAGGCCATCATGGCCGGCGAACCGGAAGCTGTCCTCCGGTCTTAGCACGGTCAATTCTTGCATTTTCGGTTTCCTGCGTTTGTTTTTCATATCTGAGTCCTTTCTTTTTATTTAAATGCACAGCATTGAATCGTACCCATCAGTAATAATCCTATCCACTTCTGCTTTTGAGGATTCAATTACAGGAGATGCCGTCTATTGGATTCTCAGCCGTTTCATTTTGCGCCGAAGGGTATTTTTGTCGATCCCAAGCTCTCGAGCTGTCACCATCCTTTTCCAGTGGTTTCTTTCAAGGGCTTGCCGAATTGTGCGTTTTTCAATTTCTTTTAGCGTTTGTCCATCAGTTACCGATTGTGATCCGTCATTCGGGAAAATATGCTCGAGTAAGTATTGCAGACCGATCAGTTCTTCCCGGCTCAGCACGAAGGCGTGTTCGATGGCATTTTCAAGTTCTCTGGCGTTTCCCGGCCAGTCATACGGCATAAAAGCAGCCATAGCCTCTAAGTTAAGGCCCTGTAAATTCCGGTGCTTCATAAGGTTAAAACGCTCTATAAAATGTTCCGCTAGCAGAGGAATATCTTCTTTTCGTTCGGACAGCGGGGGAAGGGATAATTTTATTACATTGATGCGAAAGTATAAATCTTCCCTGAAATTGCCTTCTTGAACCAACGCGTCCAGATTATGATGGGTTGCCGCAATCACTCTGGCATTGGTCTTGCGGGTTTTGGTGGATCCCAGAGGTTCATATGTTTCGTCTTCCAGGACCCTCAGCAGCCGAACCTGCACCGCCGGTGAGATGTCTCCAATCTCATCTAGAAAAATCGTGCTGTCTTGGGCCAAGGCAAATCGTCCGGGTTTGTCTTTCTTGGCATCGGTAAAGGCACCGGCTTCATAGCCGAAAAGTTCCGATTCGATGAGCGTGTCGGGTAGCGCCCCGCAGTTTACAGCCACAAACGGCCCCTTTTTCCGGTTGCTGTGATTGTGAATCGCTCTGGCAACCAGTTCTTTTCCAGTTCCGCTTGGCCCTTCAATTAATACGGTACTGTCGCTTTCAGCAATTCGTGGAAGAATGGAAAAGAGCCTGAACATTTTGTCGCTCTTGCTCACGATATCATCAAACGTATGCTTTTTTTGAAGCTCCTTCTGAAGATTATGGACAACCGTCAAATCCCTGAAACTAACGACAATCTCAATAATTTTCCAGTCTAATCCAATCGTAAATACACCATCTGCGATACTGTCCAAGATGATTTGATAATGTTGTTGAATCGCGTGATGTTTTTGTTTCATTGCTGAGGCTCTATGCTAGCAAAATACTAGGCGCTGATATTTATTGCTTATTTATAGCTCTCTGCTGGCATGCTTCTTTCCGGGACAATTATGGGCTGACTTATTTAACAGGCCCGTTTCATCAGAAGGAAATAAACAGATTGTACTTCTCATTTTTTAAGGGCGGCACAAATTATGCCATGTAGAAATTATTCTTTAATTCAAATAGTTAACTACATTAGCATTTGAGAATAACTCGGAGAGTTACGCCAATTTAGAAATTTTTCTATATTTTTTTAGAAGTTTTGCGAAATTACTCTAGTTTAAATGCCTCCCAATCAGTTTTCTACAATATAACTAGTTGAATAATCATGTATTATGGGGAGCATAATTTTATGGCATAGTTAATGCTGTTTCATATAAAAAAGGAGCACGTATCTAAAAAACAAAAATGAAGAAAGCCGAATAGGAGATATGGAATAAAAACTTATGAGAGGTGAATAAAATGCCAAGAAAAGACGGAACGGGTCCTAGTGGACAAGGTTCGGGAACCGGTAGGGGTATGGGACCAGGTAGCGGAGGAAAGGGCCGTGGTGGTGGCTTTAGAGCCGGTCCCGGTGGATACTGTGTATGCCCTGCATGTGGGGAGAAAACAGCTCACCAGGCGGGTGTGCCCTGTTATCAGCAGCGATGTCCCAAATGTGGAAATCCCCTGACACGAATTTGAACCGGATGCTTCATTTACGACGCCCAATCATCGAGGGCAATCTTGTTGATGAAAAACGTCACCATTGATTTTGACCTATCGAGCACAGGGTTCAATAGACATCAACGCTTAAGGTTTTGCGAAGATCTGTCAATGTGCCTGGATGACGCGTTGAAAAGTGCGGGAATTGGGCAATGGATAAAAAGTTGTAATTCGATGGCAAGAATCACAATCTATTTGAGTGTCACAAATAGCGACGACGCGGATATTGTTATTGAAAACACCTTAAAAAACAATAAGCAGTTTTCCAAGATCAATTTCTGTAAAGAATAAAAAAACATATCAGGTTTTCGCCTTATTTTGTAGGAGGAAAGTTAAATGCCTCTCACAACTTTCTTGATCGACCTTTTATAACATGGAGAAAAAATAAGGCTGCCATTATACGCCATGGATCGGAAAGACATTCTTCCGAAGGTAAGCTACCACTCGGCGAGCTTCCTTAAAGGCCCTTTCCTTGACGCCGCCCTTGCTTTCATAAGGGTGGTCATAGAGACTCCCAACCTCCATTTCCGGCCCAAACATCATCCCCCCCACGAGGCCGGCAAATTGGTCCGTCGGCTCTATATGATTGAGTATGGACCAAGCCAAAGTCCAGCATCGGGCCGTCCGATAAAGGTCGTAGCCCCCCCCGCCTAACCCGAGGATGTGAGGGCAGAGGTCCATGATTCCCCGAACAGCCCTTTGATAACCATTGTTGGTGAGTTTCAGGTGTGTCAGGGGATCAGATACCAGTGTATCTGCTCCGAGCTCAGCCACGATGAAATCCGGTGAAAAGGATTTGACCAGTGGAGGGACCACCTCGTCAAAGACATAAGCGTAAACGTCATCGTCTGTTCCCGGTTCAAGGGGAACATTAACTGTAAAGCCTTTAGCTTCCCCTTCTCCAACTTCCGTCTCGTTCCCCGACCCGGGGTAGAGGGATCTTCCAGTCTCGTGCAGGGACAAAAAAAGAACCCTGGGTTCTTCATAAAATGCGCTCTGAACACCATTTCCATGATGGGCATCGAGATCGATATAGCTAATTTTTAAATGGGGTGATCTTCGCAAGGCGTCTTTTATAGTGACTGCGATATCATTGACATAACAGAAACCCTCGGCTTGTCCCGGCATCGCATGGTGAAGCCCTCCTAACGGATTAAATGCAATGAGGGCGCGGCCCTCTGCGAGCTGTCTCATCGCCTCATAAGTGCCTCCCGCTGCTTGCAAAGACCACTCGTAGATTCCCGGTAGAATAGGGTTATCTGCAGTCCCCAAGCCCCTTTCAAGCATCTCGAGGTGAAATTTTCCTTGGCTTGCCTCTTTAAGGAACTCAAGGTATGTCGATTCATGAAAAAGGGTGAGGAGGGAAGCGTCCAAGTGCTCCGGTTTGAGAATTTTCATCCAGGGATGCCCCATGACACCGTAGCGCGTACAAAGTTCATAAGTCTTGGAGGCCCTCTCCGGTCTGAAGGGGTGGTCAGGACCAAAATCAAAAAAACTCATCTCTTCTGAATATACAAAGAGGGAGCCTGTTGTTTGAACATCCGGTGGATTCAAAGTCTTCCTAACGTAAAAACAGATGCTTACGAGATAACAAAATCAGGTTTTGTTTTATCTTGAGTCACAATATTAACAGATATAAGAAAATCGTGTCAATGGCAAAAGGATTCTTTTTAAATAGCTGCTTTTGAGACCGATCCAGCGGGGAGTCGATTATCCTTTCGCTTTGACAGTCCTGTGAAAATAGTTTATTACCTGAATTTTGCACGTATACCACCGCAATGAACAATGAGCG
>JAHEHB010000104.1:8902-14206 GCA_024644775.1 Deltaproteobacteria bacterium | reverse complement strand
CTGTACCGTCGAAATGACGTGATTGGCAGCGTATGGATGAAATTGGACGTCGTAGGGGAGCACACCGTAAAGCAGTTTTGGGTAGAGCCCTGTAAGTAGACAGAGAAATGAGGCAATCCCCATACCGATAAGCATGTTGAGGGGAGGGTCCTTCGCTTCGATCTCATCTTCATCTCCTTTGGGCACGCCGAACCAGGTCCCCCAAGGTAGCTTCAATCCCACGCTGAGCCAGGTTCCAACAGAAGCCAAATGCAACAGGAGTTCAATAATCGGTCGATGCAGAGCACCGGCCGCACCCACCACCATGGTTTTGCTCACAAATCCATTAAACAGAGGCACCCCGGAGATGGAAAAAGCTCCGATCATATAAAGTATGAGTGTGATCGGCATCTTTCGATACAGACTCCGTCCCCCCAATGCCGTCATCTTTCGTCGACCGGTCACATGAATTACGGCCCCCGCCCCCATAAACAAAAGCGCCTTGTAGAGAATATGGCAGAACGCATGGGCGCTTGAACCATTAATGGCCATTTCACTGCCAAGCCCCACACCGCAGACCATATATCCCACCTGGCTTACAATGTGGTAGGAGAGGAGTCGCCGCAGGTCTTTTTCCATAACCGCATACACCACACCATAAACGCTCATGATAGCCCCCAACCAGACCAAAAGCTCGAGACCGGCGAATGAGCGTGCTAGGACATACACGGCACTTTTGGTGGTAAATGCCGTCATAAACACGCTGCCGGTTATGGTTCCTTCCGGGTAGGCATCCGGCAACCAGGCATGCAAGGGAGGTACTGCGGCATTGATAATAAAACCGATCAATATTAACTTTGAGGCGATGGTTCCAAAATCAAACCCTGCAAATTCGATAGAGCCGGTGGCGGCCACATGGATGACAATACCCGCCATCAAAATCGCACCACCGGTTATGTGGACCAGTATGTATCGAAAACCGGCATCCAGAGACGCTTTTGTCTTCCGGTACCAGATTAAAAACACGGATGCGGCAGCCATCAACTCCCAGAAAACCAAGAGTGTAAACAGGTCACCGGCATATACCACACCAAGGCTGCTACCCACATAGATGTAGGCGGCCACATGTTGGCCCGTCTCTTTAATATGAATCGCGTAGACCATGCTAATAAAGGAAATAATGACAAACACATAACCAAAAACCATGCTGAGCTTATCGACGCGCCCCAGCACAATTTCATAGTTGAGAAAAGGGTAGGTCCAATAAATCCCATGCGGCATATGGAGGAGGTTAATGTAGGCCACAACCGGAATAAGGAGGGCAACAGCTTGTTGAATTCTTCGAACCCGAATAAATGGAAGGATGATTGCACCGATCAGATAGATAAGGGCAGGAGGCACTGGATTAATCATAATACGCCTCATCTCTCATGAGCCATCGATGCCCCGCCCATTTTGCAACTGCAACAATAAGAATACAGCCCAGAAAGCCAAAGATTGCATCATATATGGGGATTTTTTGCCACCAAAAGTGTGGGTGCTTGTTTGGAAATAAAAACCCCAGTATACAGGCCATGAAAATGCAAAGATACAGAATTTTGCGAAGCCTGCTTACCATTGCTTGTGCTCCCTATAATACTAAGCGATGATCCATGCTATCCTAAACATCTTTATACAAAGCGTCGTCTATTCTGTACTAGACAGCGCAACCAGTTTACAAACCAAATCAACCGCCTTCTTCAGATCCTGCTTGCTGGAATTTATGACCAAATCATAAAGATGCGGTTGGTCATAATCCTCTTTTCCAAACTTTCGATATAGATTCGTCCGACGCTTATCCTGTCTACTGACGACCAGGGCGGCCTCTTTGGGAGAAAGGTCGTAATTATCCTCCATGAATTTGATCCGGTCTTCCTTCTGTGCCACCAGAAGGATATGGTAGGCATTTTCTCGATCTCTCAGAATATATTGACTTCCCCTACCTATAATTACGGTATTACCCTCATCTGCGAGCCGAGTGATGATCTGATGCAACAAGTCCACATAGATTTCTTCATCAATATAGCCCCGCTGATCATTCAATATCAGATCGATAAAACTCTTGGGAACCACTTTCGTGATATATTTGAGCAATCGGCCCCCGGCTTCTTTTTCTATGGATTCGACCCAGTTGGTGGACACCTTCGCCCGCTTGGCCACCATTTGAATTATCTCTTCATCAACGAATGCGTATCCCAGCCGCTCAGCAACACGATTACCCAAAGTCCTTCCGCCGGCTCCAAACTGTCTGGATATGGTAATAGTCGCCATGTAAATCTCCTTTATAAATGACTTAATGGTTTAAAACCAACGTCCATGAGGGTTATGGTCACACATACACACCTTCGACTCGATAGCAGGAATACCAATTTTTCATCCCCCCTCCCAAACCCTGTCCGTCGAACAGGCGCCCTCTCGAGGGGTGGATAGTGGTGAAGGGGTAACTTGACAATGACAGAATTTAAATTCAGTCTTTGGTATCATAAAAAATGTTACCTGACAAATAAAAGAAAATGTAAGCGTTGAAAGATTTCAATGCAAAGAAAAATGCTCGTTTTAATGAATCCATTCCTCATTCAAAAACCGGATGGGATTTGCGATTTCCCTCCAGTGATGGATCTAAGACCTCGACTTTTGCAACGTTAGCCTGCATCCGGAGAATCAAATTGCTCTCATCTGACTGGGTTACGATTTACTGTGACGTTACCCCAGGCAACCCGCCCTATCTTTTTTTTCCGAAATAATACAATACATAGCATGGTTTTTGCATGAAAAACCATAGAAGTTGCATGAGAAATTTTTTAAACCGCGAGGTGTTTTGATTTATATCGCTCTTTTCTGATAAAATTAATTTTGTGAATTCGGCTTTTTTACGAATTCATCAAATATCGTGTAACGACCCGGTAACATAACATGATGAACAATCTCTCAAAATTAAATATTGTACGCATAGGCAATTACACCTCCTACAGTAGTCTCAGAGAGGTGGGAGATCGTATTTTAGAATCGTTTCGCGGCATCATTGAAGAATTTAAACTATCGCATCTTGATAGCCCCCTTGTAGATAGCATTGACGCACAGTTGTTGACGATGATACTTCATGATGCATATGGAGGACATACCCTTGGCATCACAGATGCCGATTTAAAGACGAAAGACGAAGATGAGTTTTATAATTCTATTTTCGGGGGGAAAAACCCCAGAAATGATGTCGCAGTGGTTTCAACGAAAAAACTGAGTCCGCCTGAAATCAAATCCGAAGCGGATTATGACCTGTATGTCGGTAGAACATTAAAAGTTTCTCTGCACGAAGTCGGTCACAATTTTGGCCTTACCGATCATGCATCGTATAAGGTGGCTGATGATGGATCGTTATGTCCCATGAGTAAGGGTGAATTTAATAAATTTGGATATATGGGATATGTCCGAGCCATCATCGACAGTCGAGGTCTCGATTTCTGCGAGGAATGTACTTACTTTTTAAGTAAAATGTATGCCTTTAAGAACAAGATGTCGAACTTATTGAAAGACGGGCTGCAGATCGCGCCTTGTTAAAAAATCGAAATAACGTATTCGATACACACTCCCATTCAAAACCTCCCTTCTCACAACGATTTACCAAACAAACGTTCTAAACTTTCCCGTTGCTTTTATGTGGCTGAGCTACAATCTACTTTGACCTTACCGTGAACCGATACTTACTGCACTTGATTTTTGATGGGTTTGATGAAATGGTTCCTATTGCCCAAATTAATATGATACCGACTGACATAGATGGATGCACATTCGGTGACCAAAGGACGGGATGAATGAAAAGGATATGCGTATTTTGCGGATCGAGTCCTGGCGCACAGTCTGACTTTCTTCAAGCGGCAGAAGCGTTGGGCCAGGAATTGGTAAAACGTGGCATCGGTTTGGTATATGGGGGTGCTAGCGTAGGTCTGATGGGAAAAATTGCCAATACCGTTCTCGCTGGTGAGGGTGAAGTCATCGGCGTTATGCCCGATGCGCTTGTGGCAAAAGAGGTTGCGTTAAACAGCCTTCAAGACCTTCGTATTGTCGGTTCCATGCATGAACGCAAGGCTTTGATGGCAGAGCTTTCAGATGGATTTGTCGGTTTACCGGGCGGATTGGGTACGGTTGAAGAGTTTTTTGAGGTTCTCACATGGGCCCAGTTGGACATCCACCGGAAGCCCTGCGGTCTATTAAACGTGTGTCACTATTACGACGATCTCATTTCTTTTCTTAATGGTTCCGTAGAGCAGCAATTCATTCGGCCGGAGCATCGCGCGATGGTATTGGTCGAGAGGGATCCTGGACATTTACTCAATCATTTTGAAACCTACCGTCCACCGACGATCGATAAGGCGGAGTGGATTATCAGTCTGAATTCTGTGTAAAAATGACGGTTATCGGCGGTAAAATAGTATACAATGATATGTAAATTCAACGCGATGATCCTAAATTTTAAAGTCATACTTTAATTTTTTTACGTATCGTTGAATCATCTATCGGTGATTCTGACGAGCGTATCGGACATGTTATTATAACAGAGAAAGGATTCACATAATGAAACCGCGTGAAAGACTTCTTGCCGCCCTAAACCACGAAGAACCGGATCGAATCCCTTTGGATCTTGGTGGTATCAATACCTCATTGATGATCGGTACCCATGACAATCTAAAGCGCTTTTTGGGAATGACAGATCAACCGACGACCGTACTCTCAAAAACCTGGCAAATCGCAAAAACCGCAGAACCGATTCTTGAGCGTCTTTCCATCGATACCCGCTATGTTTTCCCGGAAATTCGACCGAAACAGACATCGCCTCAACCGGAAGCACAGGGTACGGAAGATGACTTCACCGATGAATGGGGGGTTAAGCGGCGCTATGTCATGCATTACTACGAAATGGAATCCCATCCCCTCAAGGATGCAAAAAGTGTCGAAGAAGTCGCGTCCTACCCTTGGCCGGATCCAAAGGAATTCATTGTATTGGATGGACTTCGAGAACGTGCAAAGCGACTCCGCGAAGAGACCGACTATGCCATCGTTGGATACATGGGGGGAGGCAGTCTTTTTGAACAGGCATGGTATATGCGGAGCTATACGGAGCTTCTCATTGATTTTATGGTAAACAAAGAGTTTGCCCATGCCCTTTTGTCAAAAATCCTCAATGTGCGGAAACAGAACGCTGAATTGTATCTTAACGAAGTGGGAGAGTATCTGGATGTTTTCCAGATCGGTGACGATATCGCGACCCAAGAAAATCCGACCATGTCTCCC
>JAHEHB010000104.1:0-8892 GCA_024644775.1 Deltaproteobacteria bacterium | reverse complement strand
TGTCTCCCGAGCTTTACCGGGAAATGCTAAAACCTTATCATGCCGAACTTTTCCAGTATATCAAGGAACGTACACCGGCAAAGCTCTACTACCATAGTTGTGGAGCGATAACCCCCCTGGTAGATGATTTAATCGATATCGGTGTGGATGCGTTAAACCCGGTTCAGGTTTCTGCCAAGGGGATGGATACCGCCGAACTAAACCGTCGATTCGGAAAGCGGATCTCATTTTGGGGTGCCATTGACAGCCAGAAGGCGCTTCCATTTGGAACGGCAGAGGAGGTTCGCGAGGAAGTACGGAAGCGAATTACCGGTCTGGCGCCTGGCGGTGGTTATATCCTTGCGGGCGTCCACAATCTTCAACCCGATATTCCACCGGAAAACATTGCGGCCATGTATGACGAAGGGGCTTCATTCGGGAGATACCCATTGCAGATATAGAAGTTCTTCCTTGGCAAGTATTCCTTAAAACGTTATGGTCGGGAGAACTCAATGTCTAATCATTAACGCAGAAAAAAACACATTTTTTATTCGCAACAATTTAAAGGAGGTTTCCGATGGCTCATGAAATTTTAAAATTAAGCAATGTTCATCCAACGGTAGGTTATTCCCATGTCGCAAAAGTGGGCAACACGCTGTATATCGCCGGCCAAGTCGCACAGGATGTGGAAGGCAACTTAGTCGGAAAAGGGGATTTCGAAACACAGGCACGCCAGGCGTACACCAATTTAAAAAATATCGTGGAAGAAGCTGGTGGAAATGTAAAGAATATCGTTAAAATGACAACATTTCTGACGCATCACAATTATGTAGAGGCCTACCGTCGTGTTCGAAATGAGTTCTTCAGCGATCCCTTTCCGCCAAATACTTTGTTAATGATAGAAAGCCTGGCTTCACCGGATTACTTGATCGAGGTGGAAGCCGTAGCGGTGCTGGACTGATCCGTGCCTATTTGTGCCGAATCGCTTATTCGCAGCTTTGAGAAACTTAGAATGTATTATTACATAACCATTTTAATTTCTCGAAGATTGATTCAGCTGTTGCCGTCCAGATAATAAGGATTCATATCACCATGCAATCGATCCATGAGTCACAACGAACCTCGATGACATGACAAAAGGAGAGCGTATAAGGGTGGGTCAGGTTTTCTACAAAACCTATCAGGTGTTTCCCGGCAATCCCTTGTAATAGAAAATGAAAATGCAGATCGCCAGCAACAGGACGATCCAGAATATTGCCAAACTGGGGGGCCAGTATCTGAACGGCAACGGATAATCTGCCTTTTGTTTTGCCAATCGTTGTTGAACGTCTCCCGCATGCGGCGAACCTGCAACCTTTAGAAGATGGAAAAAAATGGCGTCTCTGACAATCAAGAAGGCTGCGCCGGGATTTCTACTCAGCAATGTGAGACAGCCAGGAATTTTTTCAAACCATATCCGCCTCAAGCCGCTGCCGACATTTGCCATGGGACCATTGATGAACCAAAGAAATGCGGCGGCCCCTTTTCTGTAAAACCAGTCCGTATCCAGATTGACGGCTCGCATTTCCGGTGGGTAATAACCGGACAGAATGAGAAGCGTAAAGGCCAGTGCACCAAACATCAGCAATTGTAGCATACCGACGACATGAAACGCTGTATAGGGTTCGTAATGAACCGGATAGGGAAGGATATGATACAGGGGGGCGGGATAGACGCCGAGGAAAATACATAAGAATGCGGCGATACCCATGGCCAAACGCATATTGACGGGCGGTTCCGTTGCCCGGACCCCTGAATCTTCGCTAAAGAAGGTGAAATAGGGCACCTTGATGCCCGCGTGGTGGAAAACCCCTGCTGATGCGAATTGGAGGAGAAACCATACGACATAGAGCTTTTCATGGGCAACCGCACTCACCGTCATTGCTTTTGTTGTAAATCCGCTGAACAAGGGAAACGCAGAAATCGATGCGGCGGCGATCATGCAACACAAGCAGGTATACGGCATGGTTTTGTATAATCCCCCCAAATCGGTTGCCCTGATCTTTCCCGTCATTTGAAGAACAGCGCCGGTGGACATAAATAGAAGCGCCTTGTAAATGATGTGACAAAAGGCATGGGAGGCCGCACCATTGATGGCCAGCGTTGATCCGATCCCGATGCCGCATACCATAAATCCAACCTGATTCAGCAGGCTGTAGGCCAAAACCCGCCGCATGTCATTTGCGATCACCGCATAGAAAATCGGAAAACAGGTCATGACCGCGCCGATCCAAATTAAGAGGGTCGTACCTGGAAAGGTTCTTGCCAAAAGATATACGGCGCTTTTCGTCGTTAGGGCGCTCAGAAACACCGCACCCGTTACGGTGGACTCGGGATAGGCATCAGGCAGCCACGCATGAAGGGGAATCAACCCGGCATTGACTGCAATTCCGATGAGTATCAGATAGGATGCCAATCCGTGAGTGCCCAATCCGATGTAATCAAACGCAGGGGAGCCGGTTTCAGCAACATATATTATGGTGCCGGCCAAAAGGCACAGGCCCCCAACGATATGAAACAGAAGATATCTCCATCCCGCACACAAGGCTTTTTCCGTTTTCCTCGCCCATATAAGAAATACAGCGGATACCGCCATGATCTCCCAGAAAAGATAGAGGGTAAATAGATCTCCTGCAAAGGTAATGCCCAAAGCACTTCCGGCATAAATGAATGCGGATACATGCTGGGTGTCGTCTTTTACGTGAAGGGCAAAGAGAATGCCGATGAAGGTGATCAAGGTGAATATATATCCAAAAACCATGCTGAGCCTGTCGACTCTGCCGAAGATCAGATCATACTCCAAAAACCTGACGATCCAGTACTTTCCTTCAGGCATTTGAAAGAGACTTACCATCGCAAGAACAGGCAGAAATAGCATATAACCGGACTTGAGCCGTCCCCGAAAAAAGGGAACGAGGAAAGCACCGATGATAAAAATGGCCTGGGGGGGGAGTATCTCAGTCATTTATAATAATCCTCGTCTCTTTTCACGATAAACCGCAACAGTTTGGCAATGAAGATCAGAGAGACGCAGGCGGTAAATCCGTAGACCGCATAAAATGCGGGAGCCGATTCCCAGGGGAATTCAGTATGTTTATGGATAAAAAAGTCGATGACAAGAAGGATGCCGAGCGATATGAAGAAGTATCGAATGACCCTATTCTTGTTCTCCGGTTTATCAAAAAAACGCAGCTCCTTCATTTAGGCTACCTCGCTGAATAGAGGAAACGGTATCAGATGACATATTTTATAAAAATGAAACCAAGATATAAAAATCCGATGATTGCGGATATGTGAAAGACTTCTCGGTATGGAGGAACAGGCTCATGGTCCAGAATCATCTTTTCTTCTTCCATGTTATTCTCCTTTCATGCTTTGACCCACCATCAAAGAGAGTTCCAGAAAGGGCTGCGGGTAGAAAAACAAGACGATGGAGGCGATGGCAGTCAGCCCCAGCGCGGCCACCGCCAGCACCGGTCCTTCCCGTATCCCCTCGACGGTAAAAAAAGGATCATCAGAACGTGGTTTACCGAAGAACCCCTGATACACGATGGGCAAAAAGTACACCGCGTTTAAAAATGAACTCGTTAAAAGCACAACTAAAAGTGGCATCTGCTGGATCTCTATACACCCAAGCGCAATATACCACTTGCTGATGAATCCACCGCACGGCGGGATTCCGATCACACTCAGGGCGCCAATAAAAAACGCAGAGATCGTGATGGGCATCTTTTTACCGATCCCTTTCATGTCACTGATATCTTTCTTTCCGGAAGCCACCAGGATGGAGCCGGCACACAGAAAAAGGGTGATCTTGCCAAAGGCATGCATGGCGATGTGGATAATCCCTCCGGTAATGCCTTTTATGGTCAGTAGAGATACCCCCAGGATGATGTAAGACAGCTGGCTGACCGTTGAGTATGCCAATCTTCGTTTCAGGTTGTCCTGCCGAAGCGCAATAATGGAGGCAACGATAATGGTAAATGATGCAAAATAGGCGAGGACCATGCCGAGTCCCAGCTTGGTGAGGGTGTCTAAGCCGAACACATAAAGAACGATTCGTGCAACTGTAAATACCCCCGCTTTTACCACGGCAACGGCATGCAAAAGGGCGCTAACCGGTGTGGGGGCCACCATGGCCGCGGGTAACCATGAGTGAAACGGCATCATGGCGGCTTTGCCGATTCCGGCAACAAAAAGAAAAAATATAACCGTTATCATCAAAGGAGATGCCGCACCGGATAAGATGCCGCCGTTTGAAAAGTCTAGGGTTTGGGCAAAGACATATGTGAGGAATATTGCCGGCAGATTAAAGGCAATTGATGTGCCCAGCAGATACGTAATGTATCTTCGCGCCCCCTTTATCGCCTCATCATCTTCATGGTGGATGACCAACGGATAGGTGCTCAGTGTCAGTATCTCATAAAAGACCAAGATGGTAATCAGGTTTGCGGAAAAAGCAACGCCGGATGCGGCCAAAAGCGCAATGGCAAAACATATATAGTATCGGGTCTGAGCATGCTCATTTAATGAACGCATGTAGCCGATGGAATAGAAAGAGACGATGATCCAGAGGAAGGAAGCGGTCGTCGCGAAAAAGATACCAAACGGATCGACCCTGAAGGTGATATCCAGCCCTTTGAAAAGGGTCAACAGATGATATTCCAATATCTTACCGTCAAGAACCTGCGGCAGCATGGAGATAACCGTTAAAAACATCGACACAGAGGCAAGGATGGTCCAACTTTCCCTCAGGTTGGGCGTCTTGTTTGACGTCGCAATGAACGGAATTGCTGCCGTGGGAATCATGAGGACATAGACAGGTGTAAAGGATTCGATGATGTCCATTGATTATCCCCCAAACAACATGGCTGCTGCTTTCTCTGCGATGGACACGGGTATGAATGCTGCGATACCGAAAACGATCGAGAAAGAAACCAAAATTAAAGGTGGTATCGCCAATGATAGCGGTGCTTTGGTCACAAACCCTTTTTTCGATTCGCCCGTCTGCTCAGGTCCTGGTGAGTCAACCTTCTTAAACCAGACGATCTCCAGAACCCTTCCGAAATATATGGTGTTGAGCAGCGCACTTAAAAGCAGCACCGGCACGATAAATCCCTTACCTGCCTCGAGCGCACCAACGGCAAGCTTCCACTCGGTGACAAAGCCTGTGGTAAGGGGAACACCGATCATCCCTAGCGCCCCGATCGTAAAGACCGCAAAGGTAATTGGCATTCTCCTCCCCTGGCCCCGAAGGTTCGCTATCTCATAAATGTGGGTTTGGTAAATCACAGACCCCACAGACAGAAACAGACTCGCCTTTATAACGGCATGACTGAAAAGATGCACCAAAGCACCGGTCAACCCGGTGTGATTGGCGATGGATACCCCTAAAATGATATATCCCATCTGTCCGACGCTTGAGCAGGCCAACATTCTCTTGATATCGGTCTGGGCCAACGCCATGGTGGAGCCTGCGATCATAGCTACTATGGCGACAACAGAAAGCACCCCGGCTATGGGCAACACATCAAATATGAATGCCGGGGTGAATACGGTAAACATGGACCGAATCATTGCATATGCAGCAACTTCGATAACACATCCGGACAGGACCGCGCTGACCACCGATGGGGCCAGGCCGTGTGCATCCGGCAACCATGCATGGAGGGGGAAAAGGGCCATTTTGATAAAAAGGCCCACCATAAGAAGTGCAAATGCGACCAAAATAACCTTGGATCCATAGACGGCCGGCAGTCTCTGGGCCAGATCGGCCATGTTGAGGGTGCCGGTCATGATATAGAGATATCCAACGCTGAGCAGATAGAGACAGGCCCCGATGGAACCTAGAATAAGATAGTTGAACCCGGCCACGATAGACCGCTTTTTGTAACCGATGCCGACAAGCGTATAAGCGGACAGGGACGCGATCTCCAAAAATACGTAGAGGTTAAACATATCGCCTGTCACGATAATACCGAAAAGGCCCGCCGAAAGAAGCAAATAGAGGGTAAATATTTGAACCGCTCCCTCATCGCCGATGACTTGTCGGGTCAGGGAACCGCTTCCTAAAACGCTTTTCCCGGCATACACGCAGGTGATAAATATTACCAGGGCGACGATCACCAACATGAATCCGGAGAAATAATCGATCCTGTATTCTATGCCCCAGGGCGGTGCCCACCCTCCCAGCCGATAGCTGATGGGACCGTTCTGGATCACGGAAAACAAAAGGGATAGTGAAATTAAAAAGGAAAGACACGTGGCAGCCGTACTCAGATACCATTCATACCATCGATAGGGAGTAAAGCTGCACAGTAAAACAATGAAGCTGACGAAAAGGGGTATTACTACAACGAGAATTGGAAAATGTGCTAACATTTATCAACCGATACCGAGAATGTTCGCTCAGGTTTTCACTCTTCATCAACAAGCAATTCTTTTTCCTCTATAGTCCCAAAAGCACGATATATCCTTATAATAAATGATAAGGCCACGCCGAATGTGCCCACCATGACCACGATGGCGGTAAGCATGAGCACATGCGGCAGCGGGTTCACATAGTGAGCGGCCTGAACGGCATGAGCTGTTTCCCCGCCATGCCCATGGAAGACAATGGGTATGGTGGCGCCTTTTTTGGCCCCAATGGAGACGAAATAGAGAATGATGGATGTCTGAAATATGTTTAACCCGACAATCTTTTTTACGAGGTTTCGTTTGCCGATCATGGCATAGAACCCGATCATCATCAGGATAATATAGATCCAATAATTATATTTGCTGATGATAAATTCCATACTAACTCAATTCTTCCTCGTGCTTACCCCCGGATGCTACATTTAAATAAATAGAGATCATAACGGCCATAACGGTAAGCCCTACACCAATCTCGACAATCATGATCCCAAGGGATCTGGCTTCTACCGGATCTACAGGAAGAAGCTTATGAAGCCAGCTGTAATCGAGGAAATTGCCGCCCAAAATCAGGCATAGGATACCGACGCCTGCATAAATCATGACCCCCAAACTGATATAGATGGTGTTTAACTTTTCCGACATCCGCGCTTTTGCCCATCGGATGTCATAGGCCACACATAACAGAATAAAACTGGCGCTCAGGATGCATCCTCCTTGAAATCCGCCGCCGGGACTGTGATGGCCATGGGCAATCACATAAAGCGCAAATAGCTGCATAAACGGTATCAACAGCCGGGCAGTAGCTTGTATTATGAGATCTTCGTATTGCTGTATCACAGGCGCGACCTCCTCAGCAGTACGACACAACAGACGCCGGCAGTGAAGATGACGGTGGTCTCGCCCAAGGTATCGTAACTCCTGTAGTCAGCCAACACCGATGTCACCATATTGGGTACCGATGTATCTTCGATAGTCTTTTCGATATATCTTGGCGATACGTGGGTGCTGGCCGGAGATTGGGGGTCCGCCCAATTCGGCATTTCCCCAGTTGCATAAAGGAGCAAGGCGCCGGTGATGGTAACAACGACAAATGCCAGTATCTTCAATCTTCCGTCCTCCGGGTTGTTTTATTGATGGCTGCTATAAACAGAACCGTACTCACCCCCGCACCCACAGCGGCCTCGGTAAATCCGACATCAACCGAGCCCATCTCTACCCAAAGCAGGCACATAAAGGTGCTGTAGGCACCGAGAATAACCGCCGAACTAAACAGATCTCTTACGGTGATGGCAGCGACGGCACATATCACCACAAGAGCCAGCAGCATCAGATCGATTTGCCATATCATTTGTCTTCTCCTGAATTGGGGGGCCAATCGATGACCGGTCTCCCATCCTTTGTCCAGGGCATCAGCCCGGAATCGAACGCTGCCCTGAGTAAGGCATGGGTGGCGGTGGGATTTGCTATAAACCAAAAAACCCCGATGAATATCAGCTTGAAACTCACCAGAATGCCGGCCAATGTAATTCCGGCTTCCAGGTTATAAAGAGACAAACCGGCAAGCGTTAACACCGTTCCCAAGGTATCTCCTTTGCCGGTGGCATGCATCCTGGAATAGAAGTCCGGGAAACGAAGAATCCCGAGAACTCCCGTTGCAAAGAAAAAGGTGCCGGCGCCGATTAAAAATGAGGCGATAGTCGTCATTTATGTCGTTCCCTTTGTTTGAAAGTACTTTGCAAAGACAAGGGTACTGATAAAGATCAGGAGGGAATAGGCAAGGGAGATATCCACAAACATATCCACTCTTTTATAGATAAATCCCATGAACACCAAAATTATCATTGCCTTGCTCCCCACAAAACCCACACCGATGATTCGATCAAATATGGTGGGTCCCAATACTCCCCGATACAGACTGAGTAGAATCAAAACACCCTGAATCAGACAAATCGTCAATAGAAAATCCTCCATCTCACTCCTCCAAATGGACTTTCCCTACCTGCTTTTCCATATTGCCGGGCAAACCTTTGGCCGAAATCATGTCTATGGTATGCACGTAATAGTATCCTTCCTTAATGAGGACGGTGATGGTGCCGGGGGTAAGGGTAATCGAGTTGCCGAAGGTCACCAGAGAATTCTCTTTTTTTAACTTTGTCTTGAATTTTATGATACGGGGATCGAGACGTTCGGACATCATCGGATCCAACACCAAATAGGCGACATAAAAGTTGGCCACAATGATCTGGTAGAACAGCCAGGGTATATACTTAATGAAACGGATGGTTTCGATATGTCTGTCTTTTGCCTTTATATCTTTAAACAACAGATCATGGGAAATGTGAGAGACGATGGCACAGGATATGACACCCAAGGTTAGATGGAATAAATCGAACCGTCCCGACATGACGATCCAGAAAAGAAAAAGAATGAAAAAGGTCAGCAGAAAAGCCATTTCAT
>JAHEHB010000103.1 GCA_024644775.1 Deltaproteobacteria bacterium | reverse complement strand
GATTTGTATCGCAATTCTCTGGAGCTGGATATTTGCCAAAGACTACGGTCTGGTCAATTTCATTTTAGTGACCTTGGGATTTATCGAAAACAATATTGACTTACTGTTTAACAAGACCGGAGCGCAATGGGCAATCATTTCCGCCTTCACCTGGCGTGCAATCCCCTTTCTGATGGTAATCTCACTTGCCGGAATGCAGTCTATCTCGATTGAAGTTCTGGAGGCCTCAGAACTGGATGGCGCATCGTTTTTTTCTCGAGTTAAACACATTATTCTCCCAGCGCTTCGCAACGTCATTATCGTGGCTCTCCTCCTGGATACTGTCCGCTTCTTCCAGGAAATGACAATGCCACTGCTGGTAACAGCGGGAGGCCCCATCAATGCAACGATGGTGTTGAGTTTGTTTACCTACAAACTTGCCTTTGAAAATTGGGATTTTGCACTTGCTTCGACAGCAGGAACGGTCTGGCTTATTGCCTTGATACTTTTCACTTGGTTTCTGCTGAGGTTAACCAAGAACAAGGAGCAGGAGGTATGACGAAGGTCAATCAGAACGAAAAAGAGCAACTCCCTGGAAGAATCATTAAAACCGGACCCAGTCTTACAGATTCCAGCGCTATCCGGACAACGGCATCACATGTGATGGCGATTAGTGCGCTCATGGTACTCCTTTTGCCGGTTTATTGGTTAGTCGCGACATCGTTCAAACCGCTGGAAGATCTGTTTGTGTCACCTCCTCAATTTATTCCTGAAAACTTTACGGTCAAGAATTATGTCGCCCAATTTAATCCGTTTCTAATCCAGTTGTTTATCAATAGTTTTGTTGTGGGAATCGCAACCGCATTTCTATCGACTTTTGCGGGCTCACTTTGTGGTTACGCGATTTCTCGATTTTCATTCAAGCAGAAAAGAATCGTGCTGTTATTCTTTTTAGCGGCAATGGCATTTCCCACGCCGCTTCTGATGATGTCGATGTATTCGATGTTTCTGAAGATGAGCATTTTGGACACCTATTTTTCTCTGATCCTGGGTCATACGGCAACAACAATGCCCTTGACAGTTTGGTTAATGACAAATTTCATTGATCAGGTGCCAATAGATATGGAAGAGTCCGCACTGGTCGATGGTGTTTCGCCATTCAAGATTCTTGTCCACATCGTCCTTCCGATGGTTCGCCCTGGTTTAGCAGCTTCAGCAATTTTTGTCTTTGTCGCTTCTTGGAACGAACTGATCATGGGGTTGATTTTTGTCTCGTCACCGGAAGTGCGAACACTACCAGCCGGTATAACAAATTCTTTTCTTGGAGAGTTTGAAGGAGATTGGTCCGAAATGATGGCGCTTGCCGTCATGGTTACCCTGCCGATATTCTTGATCTTCATGGTGACTCAGAAGTCCATCCTGAAGGGCATGACTGCCGGCGCAATAAAATAGAACCCAAAAAGGAGGTACTTATGAAAATGTTAAAGTCTATGATAATCGCTCTTGTGGTTGTGATAGGGATGCTGTTCGCAGCTCAAACCGTCTTTGCAGCAGAACAAATTACCTATTCAGGATGGATGGGGACCTATGACAAGAATAAGGATCTTGTTGATCAACTCAAAGTTGAGTTCACGAAACGAACAGGGGCTAAGCTTAAAGTAATCGATACACAGTTCGATCAAGCATTGAACCAGGCCACAGTGACAACTCTTGCTGGAAACCCAGCCGATGCCATCCACCTCATCGCAGCTTGGGTCCCCTCGGTTCAGGGGATCAATGGGTTGGAGCCTCTAAACGATTATTTTACCGAGGAGCAGTTATCTTCAATTCCTCAGTCGCTTCGGGATGCGGTATCAGTCGATGGCAAGCTTTATGCGCTCCCATGGGTGCCGGGGCCAATTCAAATGCACTATAACCGGAACCTGATGAAAGAGGCGGGTCTTGACCCTGATTCTCCGCCTCAGACCTGGCCGGAACTCAAAGAAGCAGTCATGAAAATCTCTGCCCTTCCGGATCGCGATGGAGCCCCGATATACGGAATTGCGTTACGGACATCACGGAGCCCCAATTCCGCACAGTGGACCATCCCGATCATATACGGCCACGGCGGCGACATCCAACAGAACGGTAAAATCAAGATGAACACACCTGAGAATCAGGCAGCTTTTAAGTGGATTCAAGACCTTGCAAAGGCTAAGTGTACTCCGGTGGGTCATACACATAATGAATCCCGCAATACGTTTTCCGCAGGACGAGCCGGTTTCATCTTTGAAGGCCCATGGGGGCGTGGATTGGTCGAAAACATGTCGGGTGGCAAGCTCAAGGTCGCACCCGACGGGGACGTCTGGGTGGCAGAAATGCCAAAAGCGCCAAACGGGAAACGACGAACCATCGGCAACCCACACGAAATAACCATTTCATCGAAATCAAAGAACAAAAAACTCACAGCAAAACTGCTTGAGATGTTGATCTTCGATGAAAAGTTCACCTCCCTTTACTATAAGATCAATGGCCAGCTTCCAACCGGAAGTTTGCCGCTCCTGAAAAAAGGAAGTGTTGGCTCTGACGCCTATAGCCAGGTTTTTGTAAAAGCCCTGGAGTACACAAGCGACAATCCATGGAAGGATCCGAAGTTCTATGCGGTTATGGATGCGCTTGCTCCGGAAATGCAGCAGATTGTTGGCGGTGGGGATATCCCCAAACATCTGGAAAAAGCAGATGCGTCCATTAAACGGCTCCTTTCTCGCTAATTTCTTAAACGCTATTATACCACTACCCAGAGTAAGAACTGCTGGGTAGTGGATCATTTATAGATATGGATTTTAAGTAATCCCTGACCGTTTCAAAGAAACCAGAAATCGAATAAGGAGAAATCCATGAACATTGTTCTAATCATTTTTGACAGTCTGCGGCAGGATCATGTCGGAGCTTATGGCAACGAATGGATTCACACACCACATCTGGATGCATTCGCTAAAGAATCGGCGGTTTTCACCGGGTGTTATCCGGATTCGTTGCCCACGGTGCAATTTCGAAAGGCAATCCGCACGGGCAACCGCGTGTATCCGTTTCGTGGACATAAAAACTATCGTGGCAATGTGGCCCGGGCGCTGCCCGGGTGGAGCCCGTTAAACGAAGTGGACGACACCCTTCCGGAAATACTGGGGGAGCATGGATACACCTCCTGTTTTATCACGGACTGTTACCATCAGTTCAAGCCAACCAACAATTACTGGCGCGGGTTTGACGAATGGCATCTGATCCGCGGGCAGGAGGGGGATAAGTATAAGACCGGTGAAATCGGTCAAACAGACGTTGACAAGCATCTCAATGACAAGATTAAAGGTGATGATCGGATAAGAGCCCGGTTGTATGATTTTATCCGCAACACCTATGAATACAAAGCAGAAGAAGATCGGTTTCCCGCCCAGGTCTTTCGTCAGGGCGCTCTGTGGCTGGAGGAAAACGCAAATGCAGGGAACACCTTTATGATCATCGACTCTTTTGATCCCCACGAACCCTGGACCCCCCCGTTGCAGTACCGTAAGCTCTACGACCCCAACGACGACGTGGTTGATCTCGTCCAATCCCCCTATCATCCGTGGAAAGCGGTGATGTCCGAGCGGGAGTTAAAACGTCTGCAGGCCAATTATGCCGGGGAAGTCACGCTGTGCGATCGCTGGTTTGGTTATTTCATGGAATCATTGAAATATTCCGGTCGCTTAGAGGACACAGTTGTTTGTGTCATGAGCGACCACGGGCACAATCTCGGTTACGATCCGGCGGACAAAGGATACGTCGGCAAGCAGGGGCATCCTTCAACCCGGGCAGTCATGGATCTTGTGTGCATGATCCGCCACCCCAAGAAAGAAGGCGCCGATACTGTGCACGACGGCCTCATCTACAATATTGATATCACCGCCACACTCCTGGCTATGGCTGGGATCTCTCCAAAACAACCCATGGATGGTAATAACGTCTGGCCGACCGTATTGGATGGTTCATCCGGGGGGCGTGATCATGTGAGCATCGGCTACGGTGTGGCAATTACCGTTATCGATAATGCGTTTTGGTACAATACAAACATGTGGAAGGAAGAAGAGCTTCTCTATTCTCTGAAAGATGATCCGGGTATGACCGATAACCTGGCCGGGGACAACCCCGAGGTATGCGAACGGATGTTTGCAATGGCAAAACAAGACGCAGGGGGCGAATTTCCAAAAGAGTTGGAGTCATACCAAGACAGGGTCGGCGCCAACGTAAATGCATGGCTTGAAAGACCCTTTGGGAACATTCTATAAACCTTAAAGGTGTTTCGACCCCCCCCGTTCGGATATTCAGGATACCATCATACAGGCCGCTCTGGAGACTGGGAGAAATACTCAAAGGAAAATCGAGATCGTTGGCTCAGACGCCGGAAGAAGATGATTCGGGACGAGGTCCGGTTCATCATCACCGACACCGAGCATTTCCGGGAGCGGGCCCGGCCGGTTGCGGAAACGATTGCCCCAGGAATACGAAACCCTGGCCGAGCGGCTGGAGACCTTTCGACGGGAGAGTGCCCCGGGCTGTTCCCTGGGGAGTCTATTCCCGGGCGCCTATGGTGCGGCGGTTCGGCAGATGAACAACTGGATGATGTAAACGGATTTTTTTATCAACCCAAAGGAGACAAAAGGAGGCGAGTCATGTTACGTGCCAAATTTGTGGTGTTGGCCATTGTGTTGAGCCTTGTTGTGGGGCTCGTAGCGGTATCGGCAGCGGACAAACCCATCGAACTGAAACTCTACTGGCCCATGGGCAAGAAGGCTCTCCAGTGGTCCACCCTGGTCATGTTTATGGACAGTGTGGAAAAGGCCAGCGACGGGCGGGTCAAATTCAAACGCTACTGCTGCAAGGCCATGGGAAGTGCGGAGGACTCCACCGAGGCCGTCCGGGGGGGCTCGCTGGATATTACGGTTGTTGGAATCGGGACCTTCGGCAAGTACGAACCGGCCATCAACCATGTGGTGCTTCCGTATCTGTTCGATGACTACGATCATGTCTATCGGTTTGTGAGCAGCCCATTGTGGTTCGAGCTGACAAAGGGTCTTGAAAAACACGGCCTCAAACCGATTACCAACGTCAACGCCGGGTTCCGAGACCTGTTGACCACAAAGAAGCCGGTGAAAACCGTGGCCGATCTTAAGGGCGTCAAGGTCAAGGTAGCCCCCATCAAACCGTTTCTGACGGTGTGGGAGAAACTGGGAGCGGTGGTAACCCCCATGAAGACCACCGAGCAGTATATGGCCATGAAGACTGGTGTGATTCAGGGTGTGGAAATGCCCCCTACTAACATGGTGGCATCCAAACTCTGCGAGGTAGGAAAATACTACAGCTTTAGAATCGGAGATGCTAAAGAAAATAAGATTCGCACGTTGAATATCTAACAAATGTTTTTTTTTGGATAACCAAACCTTTATTATCGACCTTGAACACGACTCTTGGGATCGAGTACATCCCTTAATCCATCACCCAACATGTTAATGCCCAATACGGTGATACTGATTGCGATTCCAGGAAAAAACATAATCCATGGGGCGATTCGCATGGACCCCCTTGCCTCACTGATGATGTTTCCCCAGCTGGGCGCAGGTGGCGGTGGACCGACCCCCAGGAAGCTGAGCATCGCTTCCGCCAATACAGCGTATGCAAAAATAAAGCTCTGCTGTACAATCACCGGACCGATACAGTTCACCAATATGTGCTGTATCATAATTCGAAATGTTCCAGCCCCCAAAGCGGTAGCCGACTCAACATAATACTGCTCTTTTATTGACAGAACCGCACCCCGTATTACACGGGCGGTTCGCGGCGTGTAAGTTATCGTCAATGCCGCGACAGCGGTTCCCTCGGAAGGGCCGACGATGGAAACAATGGCCAGCGCAAGAAGCAGAGAAGGTATCGCCATCATGGCATCCAAAAATCTCATGATTGGGTTATCCAGACGGCGAAAATACCCTGCCAAAAGCCCCACCCCGATACCAACTACACCGGTGGTAATAGCCACCGACAAACCGACTCGCAGCGAGATACGGGCACCGAAGATGACTCGGCTCAATACATCTCTTCCGAATTCATCGGTACCGAAAAGATGCTCGGTACTGGGAGATTTGAGCATGCTTGGAATATTCATTCCTATGGGAGGATATGGGGCAATGAACGGAGCAAAAATAGCCAATATTATCATAAAAAGGGTAATGCCCCCCCCAATCTGTATGGATCTATTCTGGTTGATGAGTCTTTTAATCAGCGTCACTCCAATCCTCCTTGCCGCCTAACTCAGTCGTATCGAATACGGGGATCCAAAAAAGCATACACTAGATCAACGAGCAAATTGACAGAAGCATATGCAAACGCGATAAAAATGAGAACTCCCTGAACAGTGGGGTAATCCCGCCGGGACACTGCTTCTACAACCATTCTTCCCACCCCGGGCAATGTAAATACCTGTTCCGTGACCACGGCACCTCCCAACAGCAGTCCGAATATGAGCCCGACCACCGTGATAATCGTAATCATGGCATTTCTCAAGGCATGGCGTAAAAGTACAATACTCTCCCTTAACCCCTTAGCTCTTGCTGTGGTCACGTAATCTTCCTTAAGGACTTCCAGAACGCATGAGCGCGTCATTCTGGCCAATAGTGCGGCTTGAACAAAGCCCAGGGAAAATGAAGGCATAATAATTGACCGTACCCACCCGCCAAAGTCTTCGGTAATCCTGACAAAACCACCACTGGGAAGCCATTTCAGTTGAACCGCAAAGAGCAAAATCAGATTCATCCCCAACCAAAAAGTGGGAATCGAAACCCCAAGCGTGGCGGTCATAACCCCGATTCGATCTACCCAGGAGCCTTGTTTCACAGCAGCAATCAAACCCAAAGGGAAACCAATCAATAGCGCCACGACTAAGGCTCCTAAAGCCACACTCGCGGTTACTGGTAGTTTATACATGATGATTTCAAAAACCGAACGGCGTGCATAAAGGGATTGCAGTTCACCGGTGAAAAGCTTTTTAAGAAAATAGATAAACTGAAGCGGTATAGGTTTATCTAATTCCAACTGTTCCCGAATTTTCTGGATCGTTTCCTCCGAGGCCTTTATCCCACCGATGACCCTGGCAACGTCGCCCGGCGCAAGATGGACTAGTAAAAAGCTTAAAATGGAGACAATAGCCAACACCCATATCATCCAGATTAATCTGCGAAGAGCATAGGATAGCATTTTTCTTCCAGTATCAAGATCCCAGAGATGTTTTTGTTAGCGGATATCCCACTAGGGGACACATCCAAAAGACCCATGGAAACAGAAGGGTTCTTTTCCTTGCAAAAATGGTTGTTGATGTTTGACCTCTCCCCTAAGCTTTGAATTGCCTGAGGAAGAGGTCAAAAGAGTTGATTAAGGTTTTTGAGAAACAGAACCATTTCCCTGAGCTGGAGCAAATGTGTTTTATTTTTCGATCCACGTGTTCCAAAAGCTCCACAGATACCAGTTTGTGAAATGGACCTTACTGTTCGATGCATACAACGTCTTGACTTCGCCGATATTGATCATGGTGGCATTGTCAATGAAAAGCTTCATCATTTTAGCCCATACGGAGAGCCTGTCTTCCTGCGTTAAAGCCGCCATATCCTGTTCGACGAGTGCCCTCATCTCCGGCCATTTAAATTCTTTAAAATAGGTCCATTTCTTATTGTCGTTGAACCATAGGTATGCCATATTCGGGTCCATCCGAATCGAGCAGCCACTGAATGCAATGTCCCAGTTATCTAAATTCGACCGGCGATCCAATTCTCCCGGCCAGTCATATACTTCCAATTTGGTATTAAAGCCCGCGCGTCCCATCTGATCCGCAAGGACAAGGGCGGCGGCATACATGTAATAATAATCCGTGTTTGTGATAATGACGATCTTCTCTCCGTTGTACCCCGCTTTTTTCATCAGTTCTAGGGCCTTTTCAAGCTCGGAACCCTTACCATAAAATCCATTTTCACAACCGTACTTCGAATAAAGGTCAGGTTGCAAATCCTGATAGAACACGCTGCCGCAGGCGACTTTGTAGAATTCCTTGTAACCTCTTGTAGCCGCCAGAAGCATCTGTTCAGTATCAACGGCAGCGAGAACGGCTTTGCGCAGGTGGACACTTTTGCTGAAAGGTCCCCTCGCCATGTTGAAATAGGCTTGCGGAATGTAATACGGTTCGACCGGAAAAAGCTTAATTCCCGGGTTGTCTTTTAGGCTGGGATAAGAAGTTGCCGGCACCTCATCCGCAAAATCCACATCACCCGCTTCCAATGCGGCGACTCGAGCAGACGGTTCGGGGGTCGGAATCAGTATTACTTTGTCTAAATACACAACCCGTTTTCCACCCAAACCGGTTGCCGTGGGGAAATCAGGGGGACTGTAATCTTTAAATTTGCTCAATACAAGTTTTTCTCCCGGTATCCAATCCTCGAGTTCGAACGGACCGGTGCCCACTGCCTCCTTTAACCCGATACCATTGACATCGGGCAAAGGATCCATTATCTCTTTTGGAAAAATGACCACCGCCTCACTGGGAAGAGCCATAAGAGAGAGGAAAGCGGGGCCACTTGCCTTACTCAAGTGCAACGCAACCGTGTAATCGTCTACTACTTCAACCTGCTTTACATTTAGGGCCGATCCGGAAGGGGCTTTCTTAATATATCTGTCTATGGAAGATTTTACATCCTCCGCTTTCATTTCCCCATATCCTTTGTGAAATTGGACTCCCTTTCGTAAATAAAACGTATATGTCTTGTTGTCCGAACTTATCTTCCAATCATGCGCTAAGTGCCCGATAATCCTGAATTTATCATCAAAGGTAACCAACGTTTCCCAGATATGATATCCCACCTGCCTGACAATGGTTTGCGTGTAGCACATCCAATCAATTGATTTCAACGATGTGCCGATTGCAACCCGTAACGTTCCTCCAGAACTGGGCTCTTCTGCAAAAGTCGTCAAAGATGAAAAAAGTGTAGCCAAACAAAAAACGAAAATTAAAATCCCCTTTCGATTCGTCATACGAGCCTCCTTTCTTTGACAGGTTAAAAAATAAGGGTAAGAATTCTTCTGCGGATAATGGAACTATGACAAAAGGGTTTTTTCCTGTCAACGACTAAATCCGTACAATGATATTTATCAATTGCGACAAATTATGAATCTGAAAAAATGCAAATCATAATAGTCTATCGATATTTTCTTGACAAATCTATTCTCCAATATAGATACTACAATCACACCATGCGTTTCTTTTGTTCAATGTGCCGTTTATAAAGGGATAGACAGTGCCGTTGATAGAAATAAAAGGATTAAAAACATATTTCTATACTGAAGGAGGTGTTGTACGTGCGGTAGACGGAATTGATTTTGTCACCGAACCCGAAAAAACGCTCGGCGTTGTCGGTGAAAGCGGGTGTGGAAAATCAGTCACTGCATTATCTATTTTGAGATTAAATCCCACCCCACCGGGGAAAATCGTAGGTGGTGAAATCCTCTTTAGCCGAAATGGGAGTATGTTGGATCTAACCCAGCTCAACCCTAAAGGAAGCCAAAAGCGCTCAATTCGGGGAAATGAGATCGCCATGATTTTCCAGGAACCCATGACCTCGCTGAATCCGGTTTACACCATCGGTTACCAGATCATGGAAAACATCATGCTGCACCGAAGCTTAGACAAGCGGGACGCGCGAGACAAGGCGATCGAGATGCTTCGGGCAGTGGGGATCCCTTTACCAGAACAACGAATCAAAGAATATCCGCACCAATTATCTGGTGGCATGAGACAGCGGGCAATGATCGCCATGGCCTTGTCCTGCAATCCCGCCTTGTTGATTGCAGATGAACCGACAACGGCCCTCGACGTCACCATACAGGCACAGGTTCTGGAACTAATGAACGACCTGCGGAGGGAATTTAACGCCGCCATTCTTTTTATTACCCATGATCTTGGGGTCTTTGCAGACATGGCCGATGATGTGGCAGTCATGTACCTGGGAAGGATCGTAGAAATCGGGACGGTTTGGGATATCTTCCATAATTCGAAACACCCATACACTCAAGGGTTGATGAATTCCATTCCTTTTTTGTCGACGATGACTAAAAAGCGTCTTGTTCCCATCGAGGGTGTGGTTCGGGATTTGCTGGATGCACCACAGGGATGCGGGTTTGGCCCCCGCTGCCCTAATGTCATGAAGGTTTGTGATCGGAAAATTCCCGATTTGCAGGAAATCGAACCCGGAAACCGGGTCGCTTGTTGGCAGATTGAAGAAATATGAGGGTGCAATTGTCGACGAATAATATTTTATTACAAGTAAAGGATTTAAAAAAATATTTTCCCGTACACAAAGGCGTTTTCCAAAAGGTTGTTGCCCAAGTGAAAGCAGTCGACGATATCGATCTTTTCATCAGGGAAGGAGAAACCCTTGGGTTGGTGGGGGAAAGCGGTTGTGGTAAAACAACCGCCGGTAGAGCTATTTTGAGTCTCATCCGACCCACTGCAGGCAAGATATTGTTTCGAAGTAAACAGATATCGTCCTCAAACGAATCTGATAAAATCGTCGATATTGCTACTGCTCCACACAGATTACTTAAAACTTTGCGTCGTGAGATGCAAATCATATTCCAGGACCCTTATTCCTCCCTAAACCCTCGAATGACGATTGAGAAACTCGTTGGTGAAGGTTTGCGGATCCATCATACAGCCGGTGGCAGTGAGCGGGTGGATCGAGTCCGAGAGCTATTGCTGGCTGTGGGTCTTAAGCCTGATCAAATGCAGCGTTATCCTCACGAATTCTCCGGCGGCCAACGCCAACGAATTGCCATAGCACGCGCACTGGCATTGAATCCTCAGTTGGTAGTTGCAGACGAACCGGTCTCTGCACTGGATGTCTCTATTCAGGCACAAGTCATCAATCTCTTGGAAGATCTGCAGGAAGCGTTTCAATTAACCTATCTGTTTATCGCCCATGATCTCTCTGTGGTCAAGCACATCAGCAATAGGGTGGCCGTCATGTACCTGGGAAAAATCGCAGAACTCGCACGAACCGATGAGTTATTCTTGAATCCAATGCACCCTTATACTGAAGCGCTGATGTCGGCGGTACCCGTTCCGGACCCTGCATTTAAAACCAAACGGATTACACTTATGGGAGATGTTCCCAGTCCGGTTAATCCGCCCCCCGGTTGCACCTTTCACCCCCGATGCAACTATGTCAAAGAGATTTGCAGAACGAATATCCCTGAATATCGGGATGTGGGTGATGAGCACTTTGTCACCTGTCATCTCGCAGACACGCTCAATCTACGGTCACTTCAATATTAAAAAAGATACATGAGGGAAACATGAAGATTGAAGAGTTCAAACTCGAACGATGGTTGTTGGAGAAAAGTGAAATCGATGTGGGCGGTGGAGGGGTCGTTAAGTTTCAGTTGAAAGATTTGGTGACGAATATCGATTATGAACAGCTTTTAAATTATGGTCCGACAAACGGTTCTGAAGCTTTGAGATCCCAAGTGGCCGGTTGGTATCCTGGGATAGAAGCCGATAATGTTTTGATTACCTCCGGAACCTCCGAAGCCAATCTCCTTTGCAACCTTCATTTACTATCCCCAGGAGATGAATATTTAGCAATCCACCCAGTGTATGAGCAGACAACCGGATTTGCAAAAAGTCTTGGCAGCCAAATCCGTAAAGTCTTTTTAGAAAAAAGCGATACCTGGTTATTGGATCTTGATTCACTAAAGAAACAGGTTACCGACAATACCAAGGTAATTTTCTTTGATAACCCGAACAACCCGACGGGTTCATGTCTTAGCAAAGCAGAATTGCAGGAGATCTGCAAAATAGCGGCGAATGTCGACGCCTATGTCGTCTGTGATAATGCCTTGAGGGGTTCGGAGTTAGATGGAACTCCTGCTTCAACACCCTTTGAATTCTATGAAAAAGGAATCATAACTGGAAGTTTATCAAAGTTGGGGATGACAGGCCCACGGATCGGTTGGCTGATTGGAAGTAAGGAAATAGTTGAAGCTTGTTGGAAATTTAAAGATTACACGACATTGTCTCATTCCGGAATCGGCGAATATTTGGCCACATTAGCCCTTAAAGAGGAAAACAGATTAAAATTTATCCGAAGAAACCTTCAAATTTGCAGGAATAATCTTGCCTTGCTAATCGATTGGAATCGAAATAATGGGAACCTGTTCAGCTGGATCCCACCGACAGCTGGCTTTACTGTTTTTATGTCCTACGGGGCATCCATGGGATCAGTACTTTTCTGTGAACGTTTATTGAAAGAAAGAAAAGTTCTCACAAGCCCGGGAAAATATTTCGGGGCGGAAAACCATTTTAGACTCAATGTCGGCTGTGATCACGAAACAATGAAAGAGGTTCTTAAGAGATTGAAGACCTTTATGACAAACTTGCTTTAGAGTGTTTCTTACAAAGGAGGATTCAAATGCCTGCCGATAATTTTTTGTATGAGAAGATGAGTTGGTCTGAAATCGATTCTGCAGCTCAGGCCGGCAAATTGGTGTTGCTTCCGGTTGCCACCATTGAGGATCATGGACCGCATCTACCTGTTGATACGGATGTGGTAATTGTTTCGGCAATATGCCGCCGGACAGCTGAATTAATTCCAAAAGATGTCGTTTTAATGCCGACGGTGAAATTCGGCTACAGCCCGCATCACATAGATTTTCCTGGGGCACTTACTATCAGATGGAATACATTCTTAGAATATCTATTAGATATACTAAGAAGCCTAATTCATCATGGATTTAATAGAATTCTCATGGTCAACGGACACGGTAGTAACGCGCCGTTGGCTGAAATGGCCTCCCGTTTAGGGGTGATTGAGTAACCGGAGAGTCTATGTGCTTTTGTCTCTTGGTGGGAGTTGTCGGATGTCCGAAAATTAGTGGCCGAGATTCGGGAATCAGAAGTAACCTCCCATGCTTGTGAGCTTGAAACTTCACTATATCTGGCGATTGATCCTGATCCGGTGCAAATGGATAAAGCAGAAAAGGATCTCACAATGCCTATGTCTCCCCATATTTTCAGTGATATTGTTGGAGGAAAACCCAAATCCGGGTTCAAGAATCCAATTCATTTAGTGGAGTACTGGAGTACGGTGACAAAAAACGGTGTTAGATAAGATCCAACCAAAGCCACAGCAGAAAAAGGCAGTCAGATCCTATCTGCCGCTGCCAATGAATTGGTCGAGATCTTAAATGAGTTAAAAGATCGAACCGTAAGGAATAGGGTTCCCCATCAAAGCAACAAACAGTAATCGAGAGGTATTCCAATGGAAATGACTGTGTTGAAAGGCGGGAGGCTCATTGACGGTACAGGAAGACCGCCTATTGAGAATGCTGTCGTCTATATTGAAAACGGACGTTTCAAAACAGTGGGCGATTTAAATGAAATAGCCGTGAATGAAGATGAAGCAATCATAGACACAACGGGAAAGACATTGATCCCCGGTTTAATCAACCTGCATGTTCATTTGTGCCTGGACCCGAAAAAAGATTCTCAGAGTTTTTGTATGGAAGAGTCAACGCCTGCACTGGCACTTCTCTCGTTGAAGAATGCCTGTACTGCGCTTTCCCATGGCGTAACATCAGTACGAGACCTTGGAGCCAAAGACGGAATCAATCTGGAGGTAAAAAAAGCAATCGAAGCAGGATGGTTTGAAGGACCTCGGATATTTGCTTCCGGGCCTTGTATTACAGCCATCGGCGGGCACGGTCATTTCATCGGAACGGAGGTTCAGGGAGTGGATCAAGTCAGAGAAGCTGTCAAGAAGAACCTCGATGCAGGAGCAGACGTGATCAAATTTATGGCAAGCGGAGGGCTCCTCACATCAGGGGGAGAGGGGGAAATGGCCGTATTGAGCGAGGCAGAGCTTAAGGCCGGAGTGGATGAGGCCCATAGGGCTGGAGTCCGAACGGCAGCTCATGCTACTACGGCAGAAGGCGTCAGGGCTGCAACCAATGTGGGAATCGACACGATAGAACATGCAACCTTTGTGGATGATGAAGGTGTCCGGCTGCTGAAGGAGCGAGGCACGGCCGTTGTTATCACCCTTGCAGCACCTTATTTGGTCGAGTTTATGGGATCGAAAGCTGGAATCAAACCAGAGGTTTTAGAAAAAAGTAGGGGGAGGTTTCAACAAAA
>JAHEHB010000449.1 GCA_024644775.1 Deltaproteobacteria bacterium | reverse complement strand
GATCAAAATTTGAGGTATGTTATCTGTCATTGGAGATCCTCAAACACCACCTTTCCCTGCACCATGGTGAGTACTGCCTTCCCTTTTACCTCCCAGCCATCAAATGGCGTATTGCGACTGAGGGATTTAAACTGACGTTTATCGATGATGGTTGCCCTTTCGGTGTCGATTATCGTGATATTGGCAATCGCTCCAATCTTAATGCAATTTTCATGCTTAATGATTCGCCCGGGATTCTTGGACATCTTTTCAATCAGACCCGTTAAGCTCAAAATACCCTTTTTTACCAGTGTCAGGCTAAGCGGCACGGATGTTTCAAGGCCGATAATTCCATTTTCCGCAATGTCAAATTCCATATCCTTTTCAATGGATGTTTGAGGCGCATGATCGGTGGCAATAACGTCGATGGTTCCATCCGAAAGACCTTCGAGAACCGCATCCCGGTCTTTGATAGAACGCAACGGCGGGTTCATTTTCGCATTGGTATTGTATGTTTCAACCGCCTCGTCAGTGAGTATGAAGTAATGGGGTGCGGTTTCGGCCGTAACCGGAATTCCTCTTTTTTTTGCTTCCCGGATAACGCGAACGGATTCTTCAGTGCTCACGTGGGCAATATGAAGCGAACCGCCGGTCAATTCGCACAGGGCGATATCCCGCATCGTCATAATACTTTCCGCTGCATTGGGAATACCGGCGAGCCCCAATCGGGTCGCGACAGCACCCTCGGTCATGACACCCGCACCGGATAGGTAAAGGTCCTCACAATGGGAAATAATCGGCAGATTAAATAATGTTGCATACTCCAGCGCTCTTCTGAGCAGCTCGGTGTTTACAACCGGTCTACCGTCATCCGATAAGGCAACGGCACCGGCTTCCTTTAGATCGCCAAATTCACAAAGTTGATTTCCGTTGCTTTCCACGCTGACAGCCGCGATGGGATAGACCTGAGCCGTACCCGCCATTTCGGCTCTTTTTAAAATGAAACGAGTAATCTGACTATTATCGTTTACCGGATGAGTATTCGGCATGGTGCAAAGGGCGGTGAATCCTCCGGCCGCAGCCGCCAGACAACCGGTTTCGATGGTTTCTTTATATTCGTAACCCGGTTCTCTGAGGTGCACATGCATGTCGATGAGACCGGGTGTTAGAATTTTGCCGGAGGCGTCAATTATTCGATCAATTTGGCCTTCGGCGGCGCCCCCTCCCTTCCCTGTCTCGTCTCTTGGCGTGTTTTGCGCAATGGGAATGATGTCGATGATCTTATCATCCTCGATAAGGACATCCATCACCCCGTCAAGATTACCCGGATCGACAACCCTTCCATTTCTAATGAGCGTCCGCATTTCGGGCGCCTCCTAAGACCAAATATAGCAGTGCCATGCGAACCGCAACACCATTGGTTACCTGATCTAAAATGATTGAATAGGGACCATCGGCAACTTCAGGAGCAATTTCAACCCCCCGATTCATCGGTCCCGGATGCATGATCAGCACATTGTCTTTTGCGGTTTCTAATCGCTGGTCGTTTAGCCCATATAAAACCGAGTATTCTCTTACTGATGGAAATAGAAAGTTTTCCTGTCGCTCCCTTTGAATACGGAGCATCATGATCACATCCGCATTGTTTATGGCGTCATCAATACGATAAGTTACCGAAACACCCAAGTTTTCAATGCCCATGGGTATCATGGTAGGAGGGCCTGCCACCACAACATTGGCTCCCATTTTCGTAAACCCGATGCAATCGGATCGCGCAACCCTGCTATGGGCGATATCGCCGATAATCGCGACTTGCAAACCGGCAAGGGTACCTTTTTGTTCTCGAACCGTCATCATGTCCAAAAGCGCCTGGGTCGGATGGGCGTGCATGCCATCGCCGGCATTAATAACAGACGCATTCACCAACGGCGATAGCAAATGCGGAGCACCCGATGAGCGGTGTCGAATCACGATCACATCCGGATTCATGGCTTCCAGGTTTCGAGCGGTATCGATCAGGGTTTCTCCCTTTACAACGCTGCTGGTCGATACGGAAATCGCATGGGTATCGGCACTGAGCCGTTTGGCTGCGATATCAAAAGAGGTGCGTGTTCGGGTGCTCGGTTCATGAAAAAATAAAATAATCGTTTTCCCCCTCAAGGTAGGAACTTTTTTTATCGATCGTGTCGATATTTCTTTGAGTGTATCGGCGGTATCGAGAATCAGGTTGATTTCATCCACCGATAGTGATGCCATGTCTAGAATATCTTTTTTCTTAAATTGCATGGCCGCCCCCTACCCCGGACAAGCCGGAATTGACTATTGAATATTGAAAATTGACTTCTAAGCGCCTAATGCAGCAGTTTTCCAAGTCGCTTCCATCGAACCCCAAATTCTTCCTTATCCCAGGACCAATAGATGATAAACGCCCGACCCTTCACTTTTTTAAGATCCACAAATCCCCAAAACCGACTGTCGTAACTGTGATCACGATTATCCCCCAGAACAAAGAGAGAATCCGGCGGTATGGTGATCGGACCCAAATTGTCTCTGGGTTGTAACCGCCCAGGGATTACATGGGGATCTGTGTGCACACCATATGGATGGTTTTCCAGTTTTCCATTAATAAAAACCTGTTTGTCTTTTATCTCAACCACGTCACCGGCAACGCCCACGACACGCTTAATAAAATCTTTTTTGGGATCTTCAGGAAATTTAAAAACAACGATATCGCCCCGCTTCGGGTTTTTGATGGGTATCAATGTGGTTCTAATAAACGGAAGCTTAACACCGTAGATGAATTTGTTAACCAGAATATGATCACCGATCAAGAGGGTTTGTTTCATGGAACCGGAAGGAATCTTGAATGCCTGAACGACAAAGGTACGGATGAACAGGGCAATTACGATTGCCAAAAGGATGGCTTCAACATTTTCCCGAAGACGGCTTTTTTCTTTTTTCAAGGTCTCCTTTTTCGATTGTTTCTGGAGTTTCAAATTATTTAATCACCTTTCTAATGGTCATATTTAAATTTCTATCCCTTATACGAAGCGGTAACAAGTATGATTCCTCTAACGATGAGATTGCCTAACAAACCCGCGGCGATATCGTCCAGAACCACGCCTGCACCCCCCGATAACTTTCTCTCAACGATTCGAATCGGAAACGGCTTTAATACATCCAACACTCTAAAGACGATAAAGCCTATCCCAACGGTGAAAAGATCGAATGGTAGCCCCAAAAGGGTTACCATGAATCCGGCAATCTCATCGATAACAATATGGCGAGGATCTTTTTGATCCAAAATTTTTTCTGCCCGATGAGCGATCCAAATGGCAAACAGTATAAATCCACCGGTGCAGAAAACGGCCGTTAAAATCGGAATTCGAAACAGAATATAACAGAGTGGAATCCCCAGAAGTGAAGCGAGCGTACCTGGGGCGTACGGAAAATTTCCAACAAACCCTCCGGATGAAAACAATAAAACCAATCTGTCTGGGGACCGCATGGCCCGTGTCTATAATTCAAGTCGTTTTTTGTCAAGGACTTGTTCCGTTCGAATCATTCGAAATGATTTTCACACCCGTGTCACACAATGGGTTTCGTTTCAGGTCAAATTCAGCCGGTTTTATTCATTCTGTGTCTTTCTGATTGTTCATCTCCGTTGCCGCCTCCCTTAGAATCGTATCATAAACAAGCCGCAGTGGAATATTTTTTTTCAGGGCTATTTTTTTACAGGCTTCGAATTCCGGAATCCATCGATCCTCGCCCTTCGGGGATTTTGTTTTTTTGATTTGTACCATACCAAAGCTGGTAGTGAATTGCGCGGATTCCCGGGGTAAAATATTTCGCCCGACTTCATAATATCTGATTCCGAGCGAGGTCGTTTCTGACAAAATTCTTTGAACGACGCGTCTTTTTCGATCCTTGGAACACAACACCTGAACCATGGTACCGGGTCTATTCTTTTTCATAAAAACCGGTATCAAATAAACATCCAGCGCACCATCGGCAAACAACCGGTCCATAAGGAACCCGTAAAATTCAGGATTCATATCATCGATACAGGTTTCAACCATGATCACCCGTTCACCTTTAAGGCCCATCATCGGCCGATCCGGTTTGCCAATCATGATTCGCAGCAAATTCGGCATCTCCTCAAATTCATTTGTTCCGGCACCATACCCGATTTTCTCGACGGTCATATCGGGTATCGTTTTAAAGGCGCCTGCAAGGGTTACAACAATCGCGGCACCTGTCGGGGTGACAAGCTCATGTGAAACGTCCGCGCCATAAACAGGCACCCCTTTTAATATATCGATGGTAGCTGGCGCCGGAACCGGCAATCGGCCGTGTTGGCAGGACACAAACCCTTTACCCAGTGGAACTTTCGAGGCAATGATCGTTTGGATCCCCAGGTATTCCACG
>JAHEHB010000102.1 GCA_024644775.1 Deltaproteobacteria bacterium | reverse complement strand
TAAACATCATTTTGTAGCTGCCTGTCCTATCAAACATTAATCCTCCCATGTATGCCCAGAAACCGCCGCCCAGGTGGTGAACCGTTGTGCTAAAACCTGAAATCAGTCCGATGTGGCGGAATCCATATAGTTTTCCGGCCAAAGTGGTGTTCAGAGGGGCGGTGACTAAAAAAGTAAAGCCGAAAACAATGGCGAAGATATAAAATGAGAATAGGTTTTGATACTTTAAAATCAGCAGAAATAAGAAAAGCCGCAACACAAACGTGAGGGCAATGGGAATTTTGTTTCCGATGCGGTCCGAAGCCGGACCGGCAATCAGGATGCCGCCCATGCTCAACAGGCCAAACCAGGCCAGCATATTGGCGGCAGTGGTGGCGGAAATATCAAAGTCAGTCACCATGGGAATCAGGTGGGTGGTGACCAGAAAATCGCCGCTGCCGCATATGAACATCATCATTAAAAAGAACCAGAAAGAAGTGGTGCGCCTCGCCTGTTGAAGATTGAGATCCTTTGAGGCTGGGGCATTTACATCTTGCTTCCTGTTTCCGGCCGCAGATTGTTGATCTTCATAGCCAGATGGGTAGCCAAATGGTTTCAATCCGAGATCTTTTGGTTCACCCTTGATTACCGCCAGAACGATGACGGTATTGATCGCCAAAAGAACCATACCGATGATAAGATGCGATTGCCTCCAACCCAATTTTAGGACCAAAACGGCAACCAGCGGAACCAGCACAAATTGTCCGATACAGTTTCCGGAAATCGCCAGGCTGATGGTGAGGCCCCGGCTTTTTTCAAACCATTTGCTGATCACAGCGGCAATGATCGGCACCGACGCGCCTCCCAGACCGATACCGACAATAACGCCATAGAAAATATGGAATTGCCAGAGGGAATCTATAAAAGAAATGCCAATGTAGCCTGCGGAAAGAAGCACTGTCGATGAGAAAATGACCCACTTCGGGCCATAGCGATCATAAAGCCTTCCGCCGATACTCATGGTCACCGCAAAAAAAGCCATGTTCAAAAAAAAGGCGAAAGACATCGACGCCCGATCCCAACCGAGTTCCGCAATCATCGGTTTGAACATTACACCGAAAGAAAAACGGGCACCGGATTGGAAAAAGAGGAGAAAGAAGGAAGCCGCCAGGATATACCAGCCATAAAACAGATTGAATTTGGAAGTTGCTTTTACCAATGTCGTCTGCCATTCCCTCGGCGAGAGTATTTTAAAAATGATCCAGGTCGAAATTCAGTCGAAGCCAGACCGACCGCTTAGCTTTCAAACCCCATGCAGCCCGATGAACGAGCAATTCAATTGTCCGGTGTGTACCCCAGAAGTGATGCTCATATTCCTCTTTGTCGCGCCCTTGAGTTTTTGGGTTATTCCCATAATGCATGGGACACATTGGATTTGACTTCACTTTATTTCTCTTCGATTTCGATAGCTTCCGGTACGCACTCCTGAGCAGCCTGCCGAACGAGGTCATGATACTTCTCAGGAATCTCATCAAATTTGACGATGGACAGCAACTGGTCTTCATCATACTCGAATACTTCAGGACAAAGCTTATTGCAGTTTCGATCACCCATGCATCGGTTATTAATACGGACTTTCATTGTAACCTCCTTCGGCCTCTGGGCCGGTTAGGAAAAAAAAGGGGGTCCCCGCTTGCCCCATTTTTCCGTGTTTTTCAGGGTTAATCGGTTGGGTTCGATGAGAGAGGATAGGCAGAAAATGAGGAAATCGTCAAGTCATCATACAATGAAATGGGTCACAGAAATCTAATCAAGGAATATTCTCGAAATGCTGATTTTCGGTGAATAGACCTCCTCAAACTGTCGCGAGCCGATCGAGTACGCTGTCATACCGGCTGATAACATTTTCCCACAAAAACGACTTCATCTCTTGTGACAGCCGGCTCTGGATTTTTTCATAACGCGTATAGTCTGAAATGATCGAGATAAGCTTTTCAATGAGATCGTCTCCGTTTTTATAAAGAAAGTGTTCATGGTACTTCTCAGGGAGTATCTCAGGATATGAAAGCCTGTTTGGAAGGAGCGGTACACATCCCATAATCATCGCTTCTATCACGGAAATACCGAAGTTTTCCTGCATTGAAGTGCTGATAATTACGGCGCCCCGTTTAAGCCATTTTTCATACGCCACTCTTTGATGTACATATCCGAATTGGAGTATTTTATCTTTAAATTTCGCCTCCGCTATTGTAAATGCTTCAGGGATTTTGCCGAAGTTTTCTCCCATCACTGCCAAACGAAAATCGAGCCCGCTGGTGTTCAGGGCGTCCAGCGCACTGAAAAACATCTCGCCGTTTTTGTCAAACCCCCACCGGTGATTCCAGATTATCAGAGGAGGGGCTGTCTGCTTTTCAGCAACCCCGTCAAATGAAAGGGTGATGCCCGGGTAGAGAACCCCCGCTTTTTTACGGATTTTTTTTGCAATGCCCTTTGGTCTGAAGTCCCGCCCCCTTTTGAGAAACGCCGGCACGGCATTTAAAAACGCATCCCTGTGCATTTTTGAATTAAATAAAACCATGTCGGCCACCAATGCGGTGGTAATATTGATAATCCCGAGCTGAAACGCGCCCTTATCTCCGGGAGGCTGCGGATATGTCATCTGGTTTTCATGGAAATATGCCAGAACCGGTGGGCACTGTAAGCCGACAAGTGCCTTGAAATCGGCCAGGTTGAAAAGATCGGTCACGATGATACCGTCATATTTTTCAAGCGGGGGGATGTTCTCTGCAATATAAAGCGCCGATCCAAGCATCCGCCACCGCCAGTTTTCACCGGGCAAGGCCACAATATCAATATCGTGCGAGGAGCATGTAGACAGTCCGTTTACAAAAAGCGAATGCGAACCCAGACAGTATGTTTCAATAAAAAGATATTTCAAAACTGTTCACCAGCGATGGTACCTTTCGCTTTTCACTTTGTATTTCTCGCAAAATCTTGATTAGTTCCCCCAACTGCTTTCGGACCCAGAATCCCCAGAAGAATCCGATCCGGCAGTAACGGCGTTAAATTGAGCAAAAAGGGGTGTTTTGAAATGGCGCCCTTAATCTACCAGTTCGCCAGGGGATCGGTCAAATGAATTGGCAAACCACCCTCTGGTTGACAGTCGGATCATTTTGTCGGATGCTGCGCGAGTCATATCTTCCTAACGCCCCTTGTCCTATTGTTTATCATCAACAGGTATAATAAAACGGTATTTGACCCGCAACGCCAAGTAATGAAGGTGGTGTCAACGGCATCAATCAAGAATCAGGGTATGATTGCGGTTAGGTGACTTTTTTCAAAAAAAGAAAAACTGGAGAATGTGATGAATACAACGGTGGGTTTTATTGGACTCGGGCAAATGGGTAAATGGATGGCACTGAATATTTTGAAGAAGGCTTTTTCTCTAATGTACTCTTTGATATTTCCTGCGCTGCCATGGCAGAGATCCTTCCCATGGCCCTCAAACTGGGGCTCGATCCGGAGAAGATATGTTCAGTGGTAAGCAACAGCTCAGGTCAAAGCTATGGGTTCGACAATTTTTCACCGTTGGTATTGGAAAGAAATTTTAAGCCCGGTTATCCAATGAAAAATGCATATAAGGATATGGCCACGATCATGGAATTGTCTAATAAATATAAAATTCCGCTTTCTGTAACCGCTGCCACCATGCATACCTACCAGACGGCATTGGCTTTGGGGCTTGGCGATGAAAATAAGGGAGCCATGATTAAAATCTGGGAAAAGCTGTTGGGTGTAACGGCTATGAAAAAAGACAAAAATGAAAAGAGAGAACCTTCAGCTAAAATGTCTCCTCTGTTATTCTGAAATGTTTGACCCTTCGGTACGCCCCCATTTACCGGCGTCAACAGCAGTTATGAAATTTAACACTGCGGCGTTGAACATTGCAGGTTCCTCCAGATTAATGACATGACCGGATCGGGGAAAAACAATCAATCCGGATCGAGGAATGCAGCGCTTCATAATAAATATTTACACCGTTAATAACAGCTTTGGGCATGATTTCACCTCCCGAATCCAATTATATTGGTTTCATTATTTGCAATACCGAAGGCTGACCGTAACTTCGTATTCCCCAAACTTCAACGGAAATAAACTATCATAAGCTGTATCATAAAAGGATCGAATTCTGTAAGGAATATTTTATTCCTCAAGAATCGATTCGAAAATATGAGCTTTGATGACGTTTTCGATGACCGCAATTTTTATAAAATACTCGGTATTCTACATTGGCTAATTCTGTATTGTATATATGCGGGCCGATGTTTACCGAGTCGACTTTTTCCTATGGTCCCCCCGGCGCTTTACTTCGATTACCAGTTGAACGGTTTTTCTGGATCGTTTCGTTTGTTCGAAAAGCAGCTGGGATCTTTCGGGAAGTTCATCGATACTTCGGCCCTGAAGGATCTGATGAGCGTCCTTTTAGACCAGAATGTGCCTGAGCCTGTTGCACTCTGGCACCCACGATAACAGCACCCCGAACGGACAACCATGATATTTACAATCACACATAGGTGATAACATCTTTGAAAGGTTTTTTGTCAATTACCGGTGCAATTGCATCATTGGTCGGATAACCCACAACGAGGATCATAAATGGTTTCTCATTTGCAGGGCGAGTGAGGATCTTGTTTAGAAAGCCCATCCTGCCGGGAGTGTAGGTTAGAGATGCGAGACCGGCATAGTGCAGGGCTGTAATGAGCATACCGATTGCAATGCCGACCGATTCAGTTACATAGTAGTGCTTTCTTTTGCTTCCATCCGGAAAAAGACCATACCGCTGAGCAAAAATAACAATCAAGTAAGGAGCCATCTCCAAAAACGGTTTATTTGCCTTGGTTCCCAATGGTTCTAATTCTTTTACCCATTTTCGAGTGGCTTTTTCGCTGTAAAATTCACGCTCTATTTCTTCCGCTGCCCTTCGAATTTGCCTCTTGATAGCTCGATCGGTCACGATCACAAAACTCCAGGGTTGCAAATTGGCACCACTGGGAGCTGAGACGGCACCACGCAAACAATTTTCAATAATCTCCATAGGTACGGGTCGATCTGAGAAATCCCTCACCGAGCGTCGGCGTTTTATCTCTTCGTAAAATGCAGCCGATCGTTGCTTCATTTCATTAGCTGAATACTCATGATAGTCAAGTGAACAAAACTTGGCTTTTTTCATTGGTATCACCTGCCTCCAGCGTTGATAAATAACTATTGATCCTTCTATAGAAAAACCGTCGTTATTTTGCAAATGCTGCTGAGGATATAAAAACAGAAGCGAAAAAAAACAAAAATTCCATAAACTGGCAGCCTCGGCGGCCAGCGGTGGCGCTGAAAAGGGATTTTAGGAGAAATGATTTTTGATGTGGTCTTCAAGAAAAGCCAGCATTCTTTCGGCGATCACCGCCCCTTTTTCCGGCGTAGCGAGGGTCGGATCTCCAAGATGCCCCGTATCGGTCATAAAACCGTAATCATATTCTAAATCCTCATACTGCTCCATACCGGGCATCGTTTCGGATTTCTTGGGATGAACTACCGAGGCTTTTTCCAGCTTGACAAGTTCAGGCCGCCAATGAAGCATGACGCTGCCTTCGGCCTCACCAGCGTGAACAAACGGGTCTTCGCTCTCGCACAGATCCTCGGCAAAGGGCCGAAGAAAGGGATTAAACTGCACGTAGAGACAGCGCACCGCGTGGTGTTCCTTCAGATGCCAGGCGACATCATGAATCGGTTTTGCATTGGGCCCATGACCGCTGAAAAAAATAAACCGTTTCAGGCCCCAGTGAACCAAGCATTCGCAGACCTCTTTCAAGTAGGCCCGATAGACGTCGGAAGAGACCTGAAGCGAGCCGAAGAAGCTTTTGGCACCAGCGGCGGAAACGCCAATCGCTAGAGTTGGAACCACCAAGGCGTCGATTCGTTCCGACAAGCGTTTTGCCATCTCTTCGGCTAAAATGGCGTCTGTACCCATCGGTTGATGATAACCCTTGGTTTCAACGACGCCGGTGGGAATAAACGCCAGATCACAATTCTCGCAGAAAATTTTTACTTCATCCCAGGTTGCGTATAACTGTTCCATCAGTTTCTCCTTTCATTATTGGTATCGACTTTGAGGGTGGCCACCTAATACCCGAAAACTCTCCGCAAAAAGAGGGTGAGACCCGGTATAAAAACGATGGCAAACAATATCAAAATATTGACGAATGCGGCCATTCAACTGCCCGCCTTTTTGCGGGACTACAGATGTGGATAAGAAAAAACGGAATTGTTCGCTCCGGGCATTAATGCCAAGCTACGGCAAACATCCGGAAGCTCAACCCTTCCTATCTCACCTAATACATCCTCGGGTTGTTTGCAAGAATGGAGCTCCTTTTAAAGGAATTGTTTGAGTTTTTTAATGATAACGATTACATTCATCGTTCTTATTGTATTTGAAAATATTCATGCGATCCACTAAAATATTTTTATCTTACTGATTTAATAAAGATGCTGTTGAAGCCGTGGCGGTGGCAAAAAAACTTTTTTCACCGAACTATTTCGGCATAGAAAGGGATTTGTAAATGATCACCTTGTACGAGATTGCGGAAAGGACCCAGACGGGTGAAAAAGTCGAAGAAAAAAAGTGGGATATGGAATTCTTTCAGACCATCAGCGGGCTGGTAAAAAAATATGAGATAAAAATTCCAGAAAACCATTGCTTCATCAACAGAGATGATGAAATCGTTGAAAGGGCCTTTAAGGCAGCGATCGAATTTCTTGAGAAGATGGGGCTCTATTGTATTACCACCCGGAGACGGGTACAACTTTCCCGAGAAGAGATTTTGACCGCCATCACCGAAGCACCCACGGAAATCTTAATGGGAGAAGGCAGGGATCGAAGGGTCTGGAAGCAGCGCCGAATCGAAGAAAAAGAAAAATTAAACGTGTGTCCCGGCCACCATACGCCTTTTACAGAAGATCTTGCCGGGCTGGTCGTGAAAAATTTTGCGCGGATTCAAAGAACCGATTTTATCGAAGGGTTTAATTTTACAAGGGTGGATGGCCGGGAAATTATGGGACCCCCCATGGAGGTCTATGCCTCCCGACGCCAGGTGAACTGGATGCGAGAAGGCGTGCGAAAAGCCGGGCGGCCGGGCCTTGCCATTGTTTACTATCCCATCAATACCCGGGCCGAAGATCTTATCGGCGTGATGGACCCTGATCATGGTCTTAGAAGAACCGACGGCATCCTGCTTTCTTTGTTGCCCGATTTGAAAATGGAGCAGGATATGCTGTCTGCAGCTGTTGTCTATGATGAGTACGGATCGTTTAAGCTGAGCGGAAGCTTTGCCATTGCCGGCGGATTCTGCGGCGGTCCGGAGGGGGCCATTATTGAAGGGATCGCCAAGCCGATTGCCGCCATGATCGCATACCGGGATTACATCAACTACACGGGCGTCGAGCACATCCATATGCTAAACGCCAAACAGGTTCTTTTGCCCTGGGTCAACTGGGCAAGATCCATCGTAAACCAGGCGCTGAATCGGTTTACGCACACCATCTGCATGAGATGGATCATACCCACTTCGGGTTCCGGAACAGAACTCAGCCTGCTTGAAATTGCCATGCAGTCCATTGAAGCGCCCATAAACGGCATGAACCTTTACGCCCCCCGGCAATGCCGTACCACCACCAACCACGGGCAAACGCCTCTTGAAGCCGAATGGATGATCAAGGTCTCCGATGCCGTCATCGATCAGGGCTTTGACCGGCAGGGCGCCGACGCCCTTTTGGCAAAACTGGCAGAGCGATTCGAAGGAGTAAAACCTGTAGAGGGCTATGCCATTACAGAATGTTATGATTTAATAAACCACAAACCGTTGTCGGAATACCAGCAATTGTACACCCGGATCAAGAAAACACTCACAGAAATGGGGTTGAATACTGATTGACAGTTTCACACGAAAAAGAATAGCAATCGATTCGACTTGAGATGGAACCTGATATCTTCTTATGTCCACGTAATACGATCTTAGAGGGATCCATAAAACGGGCGTAAAACCCGATCACTTAGGTTAAATTGTTTGATATTCAAACAATTTTCGCTCCTCTATGAATATCCTTCAGGCCCGACACTCGAGTGCGATTCGTTATTGCGTTTGTTCCTCTTTGTAGAGCGTGGCGACTGAGGTAAAATCCTTTTCTCTCAACCCTTTATTCTGAACGAATTGGTACATCTGTTTCGCGACCGCACCAAAGGGTAGAGGGATTTCATGGGTTTCGGCCAAACCGAGAATCAGTCTCAAATCCTTATTCATCAGTCGGGTCATGAAACCGGGCTGGAAGTCTCCATCGACAATTTTTCGGCTCAAAATGGGCACAAGCCTCGGCACGTTTCCGGAAAGAAGTTCGTAGAGCTTTTCCTTGTCGAGTCCTATTCGTTCAGCGAACTCGAAGCCTTCGGCCAGCATACAACCGAGGATGGCAGTGGTGAGATTGTTTGCGAGTTTCAGTCCTTCACCCGATCCGAGGGGGCCTGCGTGCAACACCTTTTCTCCCACTGTCTCCAGAATGTCACGGACCTCCTCAAGAACCTCTGCTTCACCGCCGACCAACATGATCAGATTTCCGGCGATAGCATTCGCCTGTCCGCCTCCCACCGGCGCATCCAACATATTCACGCCTTTCCGGGCGGCCTCTTCCCCTATCATTTTCGTCACTTCCGGATTGACCGTGCTCGAATCTATGAAAATGGTGCCTGCTGTGGCTTCCTTGAGCAAGCCATCGTTACTCAAATAGACATGTTCCACTTCGGGAACGTCTGGCAACATGGTCATCACCACGTCAGACCACTGCGCCAATTCCCGAAGTCTACCGAAAATCTTCGCCCCCTTCTCTCCGAGTTCCCGCGTTGCATCGGGATTGATATCACAGACACCCAATGTGTAACCCGCGTTGACGAGATTGGTTGCCATGGGTTTTCCCATCACACCCAATCCGACGAATCCGATTTTTTTCTTCATTCCATATTCCTCCTCTCACCGAATATCATACTCAGCGACCTCGACGATTGTCTTCATTTATGCTTCGATTTTGTCATTGCATGCGTCCTCGAATTTCTGTGATACACTGGTTTTTATCCGAAACCGAATAGTCTCGGCACCCACAGATAGCTTTGAGGGAAATAGGCAACAATACCCAGCACGCCAATCTGCAATAACAACAGGGGTATGGTAGAACGAAACACGTGCTCTATTGGCGCCCCGGCGATATTACCTGAGATAAACAGGCAAAGGGCCACCGGCGGGGTCACGAGTCCAATCAACAGTCCCAGCACAGTCACCAAGCCGAAGTGAACGGGGTGAATGCCGAAGAGTTCCGCAACCGGAAGAAAAACCGGCACCAACATGATCATGGCGGCGGCGGCTTCGATGAAGAGTCCGACAAAGAGATACAACAAGCACATCAAGGTGAGAAAGACATGGGAGTTACTCGAGATATCCAGGAAGAGATTTCGCAACATGGAAGGAACTCCCTGAAGACTCAGCCACCATGTCGCCAGATTCGCAATGGAAATCATTATCAGCACGATGGAGGTAGTGCGGGTTGTCTTCAGCAAAGCCTTATAAACGTCCCGTAACGTGAGTTCACGCGTAACGAAAAACCCAACGAAAAGGGCATATACAACTGCAATACACCCGGCTTCGGTTGGGGAAAAGATGCCACCCACGATGCCCCCGACCATGATGAAAGGCAGCACAGCGGCCACGCAGAATCGTCTGACGATTCTCACCTTTTCTCTTGCTGTATATTTTTTCGAAATAGCTTGGTACTGTTTACCCCTGATAATCCAATAGGTGACCGCCATCATACCGAAACCCAGCATAAACCCCGGCACGATACCGCCGAGGAAAAGCCCCGCCACCGACACATTTCCGGCCACAAACGCATATATGAGCATGGGGAGGCTCGGCGGGATGATCGGACCCACCACCGATGAGCTCGCCGTCACCGCCGCGGCGAGGCTGGCATCCTTATATTCCCTGATCGTCGGTGGAATAAGAAGAGAACCCACAGCACTGGCGTCCGCGACCGCCGATCCGTTGATCCCTCCGAACAGCATGCTCGTGACGATGTTCACATAGAGGAGCGCGCCCCTGATGCGCCCCACCAAAAGCCTCGCAAAATCCAAAAGCCTTTCCAAGATGCCCGATGTACTCATCAAGTCCCCTGCCAGTATGAAAAAGGGAATTGCCACCAATGCGAATTTGTCGAGACCGGTCCAAATTCTTTGCGCCATAGCCGCAACAGGCAGATCCAACAGGATGTACCCCATCAATGAGGAAGCTCCCAAGGCGAAGGCGATGGGCATTCCCAACACGACGAAAACCATGAATGCCAAACCGTACAGAATTACCATGCCCATATTTCGATTATCCTATAAAAAACACCCATTGCAATGTAACATTTCAAATTTGATGTGCATTGTCTTCCGGCTGCTCGAATACCAGCCTTGTCTACTTTCTGATTTCAATAACCATGCACAGATTTGCCTGGATCAGCATGAAAATGAATCCGACAGGAACGGACAGATAGGCGTACATCAGGTTCATGTGCCATATGAGGGGATCTCTAAAGCCCGATATCTTTGCATTAATGGAGAACTTGAATCCGAAATAAATTATGGTCACAAAAAAGATCGAAACCAAGATGTCGAGTAGGATGAGGAGCACATTCCGAACGGGAATGGATACCCTGTCGAGGAGGAGCTCCACGGCAACGTGCTCGCCCCGTTCGATGGCCAAGCTGCTTCCCATGAACGCCAGCCACATTACAAGGTATTTTGAAAGCTGGTTGGCGAAATTAAGGGGGATGAAGAACACATATCGACTCAAAACGGATACGAAAATATTCGCTACCAGTACGACGAGGAAGCAGGCGCAGACTACCTCGGTAATACGGGTCAGCACTTTCTGGATTCTCTGGAGAGTGTCAGCTTGCATCGTACGGATATCCTCAGGAAGGGAAGAAACCTATTAAGGCGTTCTCACCGTTGGTTCACCGTAAACCCCATACAGCGTGTCGGTGCCGCCCATCCGGAATACTCGCCACCGCCTTGAGGTGGGGCACCGAATCGGTGACCCACCCCATATAAATGCCTTCCCGTTCTGCAATGCCTGGACCATACTTCGGGTCTTGGTCGGACCATAATCATGCGTGTGGCAGCCGTGGGTCGATTAGAACTTGAGGCCCCAACCCTTCGCCGCCGGTTTGTCTTCGGGTTTACATTCTCCGATTTCACTCTTGAGCAGGTTGACGTAATCCTCAGGATAGATGGTGCCCACAAAGTGGTCCCACACCTCCATGGCCGCTTCGCGGAACTTCTTCTCTTCTTCAGGAGGAAGTGAGTAGATTTCTACACCCGCCTCCTTCATCTCCCGAATGTTCTCGTTGATAAAGGGAATGAGCATTTCCTCGTGCTGACGTTCCGCTTCGTCTGCCGACTCTTCCAGGATTTTTTTAACGTCATCAGGAAGCTTCTTGTACCAATCGGCATTCACGATGACTATGTAGCCGTACGTCTGGAAATTCAACATAGCAATGTACTTGATGAGTCCGACGTGATGTTTGGCAGCCCAGTATGCCCCCAGCGCCACCGATTCTCCATCGACCATCCCCATTCTCAACGCTTCCGACGTCTCGGGCCAGTCGATTGTGATCCCCTTAGCTCCCCAGGATTTGTGAACCGCCAACTCCAGGGGTGATCGGGAAGCTCTGAGTTTCATTCCCTTGATGTCTTCAAACTTGGTGATTTTTTTCTTCACCGTACCGAGATTTCGGGGCGTCCATTCCAGCCCCATTATCCATCTCAGTCCGATGTCGGCAAGTTTTTTGTTGACGGCGTCCTTTATCTTTTCACTGTGATAAAAATTGAGGAGGGTTTCACGACAATTGAAGAAGTAGGGTAGATGGGGTGGTTCGAACGCGGGTGAGAGCGTGTAAATATTCGCATAGGAATCCGCGGCAAAATCGATGAATCCGGCCTGCACCGCCTCGAAGGTTTCCTTTCCTGATCCCAGCTGGCCGCCGTGGAAGACCCGAATTTCTATCCGGCCGTCTGATTTCTGTTTCGCCAGTTCGGCGAACTTGTTGACAGCCTGACCGATATGCTCTCGCTCCGGCACCAACTGAGCGAACTTGAACACAAATTCCGGTTTGGCATGTACTGGAGAGACGGCAAACCCAATTGCCAAGCCAACGATAACTAGGGTACTTACGGAAAATCTTTTCATCTGTACTCCTCCTTTTTCTATGAAAGTTGACATGCATCGGCCACCGACCTTTCCTACCACCCCCTTTCTCTTGGAAGGAAATTAAAGGATCGAAGTTACGTTTTACGGTTGTGAATATGTCACAAAAAAGGATTGTGTGTCAAATGAAAGTACGCCATTTGTTGTTGCGGCTGGTGAATCGGAGGATTCAATGCCGATCGTTAAATCGGTAAAGAAGGTGAAACACATTACAATCAATACTTACCGGAAGGACAAATATTTCCCCCGCGTAGTGAGGGCAGTAGGAAAATTTTTGCTCGTGCAGACCTTGTTACCCCCTCTGATATTCTTATCGAGACTTCAGGGTGTTATAAATTTATGCTAAAATTTTTAAAATTCAGTTGTGTTGAGTACTTTTTTGTTATAAAAAATAGAATAATAGTCCACGATATGGAACATTTGATAAATCAAGAGTAATTTATGAATAGATCAAATCCGTTAAAACCAATTCGGGGAACCGCTTCCTTTACAAAAGGAGTTACAATCTTAAACACCGTTGGAGATTCGGATACTCCTTTACGTTTTTCAGATATCGTCCATGCCACCGGCATTCCAAAGGGTACTGTCCACAGACTGCTCGCTTCCCTTCTAGAGCACCGTTTATTACGTTTTGACGAGAAAAGCCAAACTTATAATCTTGGGCTTCGACTTTTCGAGCTTGCTCATAAAGTTTGGGGAGATTTCGATCTCAGAAGAGCGGCGGAACCGGAGATGGATCGGTTGCGCGACATGACTGGTGAGACGCTGAGGTTGGCAATACTTGATGGCACAGAGGTTGTTTATATCGATCAAAAGGAATCAAAAGAGGAACTTGCCCTTCGCTATGCAGTTGGCGCAAGGGGTCCAACCTATTGCAGTGGTACAGGCAAGGCAATACTAGCCTTTTTAGAACCAAGTAAACAGGCGGGTATTCTAAATCATCTTAATCTTATAAGACTCACACCCAAAACAATCCCAGGTCTCACTGAATTGAAAGCCCAATTAGATCTGACAAAAGCTCGAGGGTACGCTATTGACGATGAGGAGCAGGTAATCGGAGTTAGGGCAGTCGGAGCACCTATTCTTGATTCAAAAGGACGCCCCATGGCAGGCGTCAGTATTACAGGGCCTGCTCATCGATTAGAATTAGAAAATCTCCACAGCTTGGGAAGAGATCTAATGGAGTCCTGCCGCAGAATATCAGGGAATGCGGGAGAGTCAGCTGTAGCCATAGATACAGGCCCAAAACCACTAAGCCGGGAACGACCGGATGTAAGATGCGTCCTTCCGTTCTCTGCCTTTCTTGGAGAAGCGCCACACTGGTCTATTCGTGATCACATCCTTTACTGGGTTGACATACTTGCACCGGCGATCCATTGCCTCGATATAAGCTCAGGGGAAAATAAGACGATACAGATGCCTGAGCTGATTGGTTCCGTTGTAACCTCCCAAAACGGGGGTTTGTTGGCTGCAACTCAATTTGGATTCAAATCTATAGATCTTGTGACCGGGAAATTGACACCCATTGTAGACCCTGAGTCACATTTACCGGAAAATAGATTCAACGATGGAAAATGTGATCGAGCCGGAAGATTTTGGGCAGGAACCGTAAGCTTGCATGCGTGTACCGGGATCGGTAGTCTCTACCGACTTGATAAATATGGTCATGTCAAACAGATGGACACGGGTTTTGGAGTAAGTAATGGAATCGGTTGGAGTCCGGATAACAAATTAATGTATCTTACCGATTCAAAACATCGGCGGATATATGTCTATGACTTTGATCTTTCTACCGGAGAGGTTGAAAACAGACGTATTCTGGTTACAGTTCCGGATGGCGGTGGAATGCCGGGGGGGCTCACTGTAGATCGCGAGGGATTTATTTGGAGTACAAACTGGGATGGATGGTGCGTGACTCGAT
>JAHEHB010000101.1 GCA_024644775.1 Deltaproteobacteria bacterium | reverse complement strand
AACATGAACCATTCGGGTCCCTTTTTTTTTAAGAAACGACTCGGATACTTTAAGGTGTTCTTTGCCGCCGTTGCGCCCCAGGGTAAAAACCGAGGGATGCTCCAAAAGCAATACGATGTCGTGATCAATAATCCTTTTCTTTCTTGCCTGCACAAGATCGGTTTGAAGATGCCACGCCTCGGTGTAATCCATCAGCGGCGGCTCGACACAGTACCATTGAACCGGTTCCGCGTTCCGAGTTCTGAGTTCCGAGTTTATCATGTTATTTAGTTCAATATGAGTAAACCATGGCCTATGACCATGATACTTTAAAAGATTTTGCTTTTACAATCGTTTATCAAAGACATTAAATTCGAAAATCGGAAATCGAAACTCGAGATTGTTATTTTATCCGGCCAGACACGGTTTTCTGGCAGCTGTGGTTTCATCCAGACGTTTAACCTTGCAATAAGTTGGTGCATTTCGCAATAGATCCGGATTTTGGGCGGCTTCCCAAACGATTGATTTGAACGCTTCGATAAGCCGATCAATGTCTTCTTTTGATTCTGTCTCCGTAGGCTCCAGCATGATGGCACCGTTTACAACCAGCGGGAAATAAACCGTCGGGGGATGAAATCCATAATCCATCAATCGTTTTACCATATCAAGGGTCGTAACTTTATCGGCTTTCTGTAACTTGTCTGAAAACACGCATTCATGCATGCAGGGTCTGTCATAAGGGAGATGCAGCACCTCTTTTAACATTTCCTTGATATAATTTGCGTTTAACACGGCTAGTTCGCTTGCTTTTTTCAGACCTTCCGCCCCCATGCTTCGAATATAACTGTATGCGCGAATCATGACGCCAAAGTTACCGAAAAAAGCGTGCAGTCGACCAATTGTATCCGGATAATCTTCGATAAGACAATAATGACCGTTTTTTTCTAAAATCCGGGGAATCGGTAAAAACGGTTCCAGATGTTTTTTGACGCAGATAGGCCCGGAGCCGGGTCCGCCCCCTCCGTGAGGAGTCGAAAAAGTCTTATGTAAATTCAGGTGCATGACATCGACGCCGATATCTCCCATATTGACGATTCCCATCAGGGCATTCATGTTGGCGCCATCGCAGTAGACAAGACCGCCTTTTGAGTGGACGATATCTGCAATCGATTTGATGTTTTCTTCAAAAAGCCCCAGTGTATTTGGGTTGGTGACCATAATCCCTGCGGTGTCTTCATCCATGGCGGATTCGATGCGATCGGCGCTGAGGATTCCCTGCTTATTGGATTTAACAGGCACCGAACGGTATCCGCAAAGCGAGGCACTGGCCGGATTCGTGCCGTGTGCCGTATCCGGTACCAGGATTTTTGACCTGCATTCTCCCTTGCGTTTGTGATACGCATGAATGATAAGCATTCCCGCAAGCTCTCCGTGTGCCCCTGCCGCCGGCTGAACAGAGACGGCATCCATCCCGGTTATTTCGGCAAGATACGCTTCCAGTTCGTATACGAGCTTTAAGGTTCCTTGGGATAGCTCCTCGGGAAGGAGCGGATAGGCGGCTGCAAAGCCTTTGAGCTGGGCCATTTTTTCATTGATTTTCGGGTTATACTTCATGGTACAGGATCCCAACGGGTACATTCCGGTATCCACAGCGAAATTCCATTGGGATAATCGTGTATAGTGGCGCACGACATCCACCTCACTTAAATCGGGCAGGTCCGGTCCGTCCGTTGTCATAGAATCATCAATAGCAGCGTTTGGAATGTCTCGGCGAGGGATCGAAATTCCATGCCTGCCTTTTTTCCCTTTTTCCCAGAGCAAGGGTTCGTTGAGAACCAATCCTGTGGTGCCCAATGCTGTTGTCATGATGTCATCTCCTCAACGAGTTCATCCATCGTTTCTTTGGATATCGTTTCTGTGACGCACAGAAGATAGTGATTCGTCAGTTCGGAATAAAAACGATCTAGTGGGAGCCCGGCAATTATTTTTCGTTTGAGCAGTCGGTCGTAGATTTTCCGAGGGAATTTTGCGACAAATTCATTAAAGGTGGGGCGTTCAAAGGGCAGGGTGACGCCTGCTTTTTTCATTCGCGCTTTAAGATATTCACACGTGTCGTAGTTTAGCCTAGCGATCGTTTTCATGCCGGATCCGCCGACCGACGCCATGTACATGGCGGCTGCGAGGGCGCACAGACTGTTGTTGGTACAGATATTGGACGTGGCTTTTTCCCGTCGAATATGCTGCTCTCGTGTGGCCAGGGTTAGCACGAACCCCCGTCTGCCCTCTTTGTCCACGGTTTTACCCACGATCCGGCCGGGCATATTGCGGACATATTTTAATCTGCTTGCGAACAAACCGAGTGCCGGCCCTCCGAAGGAACGGGGAATACCCAGACTTTGCCCTTCTCCGCAAACAATGTCCGCACCCTGGCCGCCGGGGTTTTTAAAAAGTCCATACGCCATCGGCTCGGTAAAACAGGTTACGAACAACGCCTTTTTATCCTTTGCTATTTTATTGACCGCTGCTAGATTTTCCATACACCCAAAAAAATTGGGTGATTGAACCGCAACCGCAGCAAGATTTTCCATCCCCTTAAGTTGGGTGAGATCCGTGGTTCCGTCTTCAAGATACGGAAGCTCTATGACCTTGTAATCCGTCGGCCGGAAGTAGGTTGCAACGACCCGGCGGTACAGCGGGTGAATCAGGCGGGAAACAGCCACCGTATGGTAACCGGAAATACGAACAGCCATGAGCAGGGCTTCCGCTAACGCTGATGCGCCATCATATATGGACGCATTTGCCACTTCCATTCCCAAAAGACGCGCAACCAATGATTGATACTCAAAAATCGCTTGGAGCGTGCCCTGGGACATTTCCGGTTGGTAGGGGGTGTAGGATGTAACAAACTCAGAGCGGCTGAGAAGATACGATACCGATGACGGAATAAAATGGTCGTAACTGCCCGCGCCTACAAATAATGTGTACTCGGGAGAGACGGCAACTGTCTTTGATAATTTTTCCATCAGATCTGTCAAATCCCATTCCGATAACGGATCCGGTAGATTCAATGGACCGGCACGCCGACAGTCTTCCGGGATTATTGAAAACAGTGCTTCAAAACTTTCCACTCCCACAGACCGAAGCATCTGGTCGATATCTTCATGGGTATGAGGAAAATATCGCATAGAAAACTCCTTTTGAATCGAAAAAAATTATTTATTCCAATGTTTTTAAAAAATTAAGATAGGCGTCACGGTTCATGAGGGTGTCGATGCCACCCGGGTCGCTTGGTTTCATCGTAATCATCCACCCGTCATTGTAAGGTTGCGTGTTTACCAGATCCGGCGTATCCTCCAGAGCGTTGTTTACGTCGGTGATTTCTCCACCGATCGGAATATACAACTCCGATACCGCCTTTACCGATTCAACGGTACCGAATTCATCCCCTTTCTTAAAGGTGTCGCCAATACCCGGTAATTCGACAAAAACGATATCTCCGAGCTGATCCTGGGCGTAGTCGCTGATTCCAATTTTTACCAGACCGCCTTCGGATTTCACCCATTCATGATCCTCTGCATAGTGAACATCGTCTGGTAAATCTAATTCATCAATCTCTTTCATGATTCCTCCTTCTAATATGTGTTCCGAGTTCCAAGTTCAACGTTCTGGGTTTTGGGTTTAAAGTTCAAAGTTTTGAGGTTCGGCGCCACCGCTGAACTCAGAATCCCGAACGCAGAACTCATGGTATATACGGCATTTCATATTGTACCCTTTGTAAAATCTTTAGTCCATTATAGAAACCCCGGTCCAAAGGGCCGGGGTTTCCATAGTTGACTAAAGATTATTGATGAAATTGTCAAAACTTTTTTTATTTTTAATGAAATACGCAAATATAATAAACAAATGACGGTTGCCTGGTGGGGAATTTCAGTGTAAGCGTGTCAGTAATGAATGCGTTTAAATGATGGAGGACAACTGATATGGCCCAAAAAATTGTGGTTCTCGGATCAGGTCCCGGCGGATATGTCGCTGCCCTTCGAGCGGCCCAATTGGGCGCTGACGTTACGATTATCGAAAGAGACAACGTTGGCGGCACGTGTCTGAACTGGGGATGTATACCTTCCAAAGTCATGATAACAACTGCCGAACTATTTGAGAGATTCCAAAGAGCAGAGGAGTTTGGAATCGAACTTGCCGGTAGCCCCCGTATCAACATGCACCAATTGATGGCCAGAAAGAACATGGTGGTAAGCCAACAAATCGAGGGAATACTCGGGTTATTCCAGAAGCACAAAATTCGATATATTAAAGGAACCGGAATTCTCAAGGGATCCGGTAAATTGGAAGTGAAACCACCTGAAGGCGATGTTATTCCACTGCTTTGGGATAAACTGATTTTAGCTGTCGGTACGCGACCCGCGGAAATCGATCGGTTTCCGTTTGATGGAAAATACGTTCTTTCCAGCAACCACGCCCTGGGCCTCGAAGTGCTTCCCGAATCCATCCTCATTGTGGGAGGGGGCGTCGTGGGGTGCGAATTTGCATGTATGTTAGCTGCCCTTGGCGCCAAAGTTACACTGGTTGAAGCATTGTCCCGCGTCCTACCCCTTTCATCGGTGGATGAAGACTGCTCCAAAGTACTTCAACGGGAAATGAAAAAACGAAAAATAAAGGTTCACCTCGGACGGATGGTAAATGCCATAGAGGAACGTTCCGAAATGCTTCAGGTGATCATTGAACCTTCAACCCTTTTGAGCGCACCGACAAAAAAGACGAAAGGGTCCATCACAGTGTGGGTCGACAAGGTGCTCGTGTGCATCGGAAGGACTCCGAATTCGGAAAGCATGGGTTTGGAAATGATTGGTTTAGAAACTGACGATAACGGCTGGATCAAAACCAATGAACGATTGGAAACCAATGTTGCGAATATTTACGCGATAGGAGACGTTTTGGGTCCCCAAAAAATCATGTTGGCGCATGTGGCGTCGGCTGAGGGCATAATTGCAGCTGACAACGCCATGGGAGATGACCGGAATATGAATTATCGTGCGGTGCCTGGTGCGATATTTACATCTCCGGAAGTTGCCAATGTGGGGCTGACCGAATCTCAAGCCGGGGGGCAGGGATACGATATTCGATCTGATATTACATTGTTTCGGACCGTGGGGAAAGCCCACGTAATCGGAGATATCGCCGGACAGGTAAAAATCGTTTCTGAAGTTGATACAGGTCAAATTTTAGGGTTTCATATCATCGGCCCCCGAGCGGCTGATCTCATCGCTGAGGCAACAGTTGCCATACAGATGAAAGCAACCACAAGAGATCTGGCGGAAACGATTCATACCCACCCGACGCTCTCGGAGGTAATACTCGAAGTGTCCTCCCTGGCTATCGATAAACCCCGTCATGCGTAGCCGTTTTGAAAGGAAATTCTTGCATTCTATGTCAAAATTTTATCTCACCACCAAGACACTAAGGTCGCGAAGTTTTCTTTCAATTTTTTCTTCGTGCCCTTGTGGTTCATTTAACGACCTGTTTGGCTCCCCGCAAAAACGGGATTTTCGCTTCGCTTCAATCGGCTCGTCCGATTAGGGCTTGTTCGAAAATAAACAAAGTGACTAAAATGAGTTAAAGTGAGCTAACGTGCCTGAAATTAAGGAATCTCCTTGCAAAAATCATGAAGCTTTGTTACTTCGTGTGGGAACTGAGGGACTGTGCCCCAATTGGAATGCTGGAATATTGGAAAAATGGGTTTTGGGTTACTGTATTGTTGGGTTAATGGTAAAATTCGTCTTGACGATGAAATTAAAAATGGATAATATCCTCAAAAAGCCACTATTCCATCATTCCACTATTCCATTATTCCATGATTGAGGCAAAAACTCGGCCCTCAAAACTTACCTCATATTTTCAATATGTTGTAGAAATTCCGAGATGTTATACATACCATTTTGAAAGGAGATTTAAGAAATGACTGCAAAGTTGATTAGAGGAACCGAAATTCGTGACCAAATTCTTGGAGAAATCAAGAAAGAAGTTGACAACATAAATAAGGAACACAGCGTTGTTCCCGGGCTCGTTACCATACTTGTGGGTGAGAATCCCGCCTCAATCTCCTATGTGACCGCAAAGATAAAAGCAGCGAAAGGCGTAGGCTTCACAGAGATCCAGGACAATCAACCGGAAGATATCACAGAGGCGCAACTATTGGCCCTCATTGATCAATATAATAATGACGACGCCATCAATGGAATCCTCGTTCAATTGCCCCTTCCAAAGGGGATTGATGAAAAGAAAGTGCTGAATGCCATTGATCCGGACAAAGACGTGGATGGCTTTCATCCTGTTAACGTGGGCCGTTTGATGATTGGGGGGTCGGAAGTCAAATTTCCGCCCTGCACACCGGCAGGTATTCAAGAGTTAATCGTTCGATCCGGATTCGATACAAAAGGCGCAGAAGTGGTTGTTGTGGGGAGATCGAATATCGTTGGGAAGCCCATTGCAAACATGATGCTTCAGAAGGCAACGGGTGCCAATTCCACCGTTACCGTTGTGCATACCGGAACAAAAGATCTTGCCTCGCATTGCAAGCGCGCCGATATCCTCATTGTCGCTGCCGGAGTTCCCGGACTGGTCAAACCGGAATGGATAAAACCGGGTGCCTGTGTAATCGATGTCGGGGTGAACCGAGTGGGGGAAAAGATCAGTGAAAAGACAGGTCGAAAGGTAGCGCTATTAAAGGGCGATGTTGATTTTGACGCCGCAAAAGAAATCGCAGGTGCCATTACCCCCGTGCCAGGCGGTGTTGGCCCCATGACCATCACCATGCTGATGAAAAACACCTTAAATTCTCTAAAATTAAAACTTGGAATCACCGGTACCTGAGTTTTTTTGTGAGCAGGAACTACCCGTTTGAATGACAAAATGATAGGGATGATGGAATGATGGGTCAGAAGGAATTCTATCCACAGTTCCATCGTTCCATTATTCCATGCCGCAGCGGTAAGAATCGGGTGCAGAAAAAAAAATTTCATACCCTGTTGAATGGTTTACTGGTTAACTGCTTGATTAGTAAAATTATATCAATCAATTCAGCATGTTAGGATTCTAAAAACGCCAGGTGTCCAATTATTTAGCAAATATCGGATAAATCTATATTTGCAACCACTCGACCAGTCAACTCATTAACCAATTAACTATGATAAACTCGTAAAAAGTCTCAAAACCATCATGCCGGACTTGATCCCCGCAAAGAACGGGATCTTCGACCGGTATCCAGAAGTCATTGAAATTACTGGATTCCGGCTTTCGCCGGAATGACGTAAAAGCGTGTTTATCGACTGGTTACGAATCCATCAACGATATCTGAAATTAAATTGCCTTTAGAATTTCCGAGACGTTTGATCACGTTGTAAACGTATCTATTTAAATTCTGTGAACACTTCAAAATCACACGTTTTTTTACTCATGTTTGTGAAATTTTATCTTGTACAATGTATGAGACGCATTATATAATATAGGTGTTCCATTCAAACATGGAAAATTGGGTCTTTTGGCTTTGGAAGCCGGATGGTTTGAAAATGGCTTCCAATCGCCGGATTCAAAAAACCCGGAGCTATAAAATCGGATCCCTTAAATCGGATTCGATAAAATGAAAAAAGAGACAACATTCGTTCAATGATACTAAATTTTTTAACCAAAGTGTTTGGGAGCAAAAACGAGCGAGAGTTGAAAAAACTTCAACCGCTTGTAGATGACGTCAATGCGTTTGAATCTGAAATGCAGGCGAAACGTGATGAAGAGTTAAGAGCCCAAACCCCTGTATTCAAAGAAAAAATCGAACAGGGAGCCTCACTCGAGGATATCCTTCCGGAAGCGTTTGCAACCGTCCGGGAAGCCTCGGTTCGAACTCTGGAAATGCGACACTTCGATTGTCAAATCATTGGCGGTATCGTTCTTCACCAGGGCAAGATTGCGGAAATGAAAACCGGTGAGGGAAAAACGCTGGCCGCGACGCTTCCGGCTTACCTCAATGCGCTTACCGGTAAAGGTGTTCACATTATTACCGTCAATGATTATTTGGCAAAGCGAGATACAGAGTGGATGGGACACATCTACAAATTCCTCGGTCTCACTGTGGGAACCATTCTTCATGGTCTGGATGACCCGCAGCGTCAGACTTCGTACCACGCGGACATTACGTACGGTACAAATAACGAATTTGGCTTTGATTACCTTCGGGACAATATGAAGTTCGATGAGGCTTCTCTCGTTCAACCGGAGCTAAATTTCGCCATTGTGGATGAGGTGGACAGCATTTTGGTAGATGAGGCAAGAACGCCGTTGATTATTTCGGGCCCCGCGGAAAAATCGACTCATCTATACTATCAGGTCAATAACATCATACCTCGCCTCGTTCGAGACACGGATTACACCATTGATGAAAAGGCACGAAGCTCCGTGTTAAGCGAAGACGGCGTTGGCCATGCCGAAAGACTCCTTAAGGTGGAGAACTTATACGATCCCAAATATATCGAACTGTTACACCATATCAATCAAGCGCTTAAGGCCCATACACTATTTAAACGAGATGTAGATTATATTGTAAAGGACGGAGAGGTTATCATCGTCGATGAATTTACCGGCCGACTGATGCCGGGACGTCGATACAGCGAAGGGCTGCACCAAGCGCTCGAGGCAAAGGAAAACGTCCGCATTGCAAATGAGAACCAGACATTGGCGTCCATCACATTTCAAAATTATTTCCGGATGTACAATAAACTGGCCGGCATGACTGGAACAGCGGATACGGAAGCTGCTGAGTTTAAAAAAATATATGACCTTGAAGTCGCTGTAATTCCCACCAACGAGCCTATGATCCGTCTCGATCATCCGGATGTCATTTACAAAACAAAGCGGGAAAAGTACGAAGCGGTTTTGAACGAGATTGAGGCATTGTATGAAAAGGGCCAGCCTGTTCTGGTGGGCACCATCTCCATAGACGTATCGGAACAACTGAGTAAAATTCTAAAAAAACGGGGTGTTCCTCACACGATCTTGAATGCAAAAAACCACGAAAAAGAAGCTGAAATCGTTGCAATGGCTGGACAAAAAAACGGCGTTACGATTTCAACCAACATGGCGGGCCGCGGCACCGATATTGTGTTAGGGAAAGGGGTTATCGAGCTTGGTGGGTTGCATATTCTCGGTACGGAACGACACGAGAGCCGCAGAATTGATAATCAGCTGAGGGGTCGATCCGGAAGGCAGGGAGACCAGGGGTCTTCTCGATTTTACTTGGCTCTGGAAGATGATCTGCTCCGAATTTTTGGTGGCGATCGGATTACCGGTATTATGGACAAGCTGGGAATGCAGGAAGGGGAGCCCATCGAACACAATCTTATCAGCAAGGCGATCGAAAACGCTCAGAGAAAAGTCGAGGGTCATAATTTTGATATTCGAAAGCATTTATTAGAATACGACGATGTCATGAATCAGCAGCGGGAAATAATTTATCGACAGCGAAAAGAAATTTTGGATGGAAGGAACTTGAGGGAATCCATAGAGGAAATGATCAGCGAGAAAGCGGAAGAGATCGTCGATACCTTTGCGGATGAAAATGTACTTCCCGAAGAGTGGGATATCAAGGGCCTTGAGAAGACAATCTTTAAACAATACAATCTTCGATTGAGCATCGCAACCAATTCTTTAGAGACAATGACCAAAGAAGATTTGTTGAAAACGATCACTGATAAGGCTGTCGAAGTTTATAACGATAAAGAAACTGCTGTCGGTTTTGAGGAGTTCCGGCATCTGGAACGGATGGTGATGCTGCAAACCATCGATAGTCTCTGGAAAGATCATCTGTTGAGCATGGATCATCTGAAAGAAGGAATCGGTCTCAGGGGGTATGCACAGCAGAACCCCTTGGTTGTTTATAAAAAAGAAGGCTATGAAATGTTTCAGGACATGATTTCCAGGGTTAAAGATGAAACACTGGAAATCCTGTTTCGAATTCAGTTGGCGCAACCGGAAACAATCGATGATTTTCGTAAACCGAAGGAACAAGATCTCGTATTTTCTCATGGAGAAGAGGCAGCAAAAAAACAACCGGTAAAACGAGACGAGAAAAAGGTCGGTCGAAATGCGCCTTGCCCATGTGGAAGCGGTAAGAAATATAAAAAGTGCTGCGGCAGGTAGAACCTGACGTGCCTTTGCAACTAAAGCTGAAATGCTTATAGTGTACTTCAGTGCGATTTACTGCTTCGTTGGATTGGGTGCAATCGTGCAGATCGTTCTTCTGAATCACCAGCGGATGATGTCATAGGAGGGTAAACATGGGTGAACATCGGCCCGATTTGGAAGAATTGGTAACATCCGATACTGAAGCGGAGATTGAAGAACCGCCCATGTATCGCGTGCTTCTCCACAACGACGATTACACCACGATGGAGTTTGTGGTCGAAATCCTCATGCATGTTTTTCAGAAACCTGTTGAAGAAGCGACGCGAATTATGTTGAATGTCCACAAAAAGGGAGCCGGCATTTGCGGTTCTTACACGTATGAAGTTGCGGAAACAAAGGTGGATACCGTGCATCTGTTAGCAAAAGAAAACGGCTTTCCACTGAAGTGTTCTATGGAAGAGGAATAGGCAATGATTAATAAAGAACTCAGCGTTACTCTTGGTTTTGCAGTAAGGGAAGCGAAAAAAAGGCGTCATGAATATGTGTGCATCGAGCACGTTCTTTACGCTATTTTACATGACAGCTCGGGCATTGACATCGTCGAGAATTGTTCCGGAAATGTGGACAACTTAAAATACCGGCTAGAAACTTTTTTCGATGATCAGATGGAACAGATTCCCCAGGGAAAGGAATATGTTCTCCAGCAGACGGTCGGATTTCAACGAGTCATCCAACGGGCGGTCAACCACGCGCGTTCTGCAGAAAAGCAAGAAGTAACCGTCGGTGATATATTGATCGCCATTTTTCAAGAAAAAGATTCCCACGCAGCATATTTTATGAGCCAGGAGGGAATTACCCGTTTGGACATTCTAAACTATATTTCCCATGGTATGTCCGATGCATCCTACCGTCAGCTATCGGGGGGATTTTTGAAAACAGAAAAGGGAGAGAAAAAGAAAAAGTCTGATCCCTTGGAGATGTTTACCATCGACCTTGTCGAACGTGCCGCCGCAGGGAAATTGGACCCACTGATTGGCAGAGGACTTGAGGTCGAGAGAACCATTCAGGTACTCTGCAGACGTCGCAAGAATAATCCTATTTACGTGGGAGATCCGGGTGTCGGCAAGACAGCCATGGCCGAAGGGTTGGCGCAAAAGATACAGAAGGAAGAAGTTCCCGATTTACTCAAAAATTTCCGTATCTATTCACTTGATCTCGGCGGTTTACTCGCCGGCACCAAATTCCGCGGGGATTTTGAGCAACGCTTAAAGGGCGTTATTGCCGCACTTCAAAAGAAAAAGGATGCGATTCTATTCATTGACGAAATCCACACCGTTGTGGGGGCCGGCGCAACCAGTGGCGGATCCATGGATGCGTCGAATATATTAAAACCGGCACTTGCCACGGGTGAATTACGCTGTATCGGTTCAACAACCTACGAAGAGTATAAAAACCACTTTGAAAAGGATCGGGCACTTTCCCGTCGATTCGAAAGGATTGAAATTCCGGAACCGCCGATTCCCGAATCCATTAAGATCTTGAAGGGACTTCGATCCTATTATGAGGACTATCACGGCATTGAATATACAGACTCAGCGCTAAAAGCCGCGGTGGAATTGTCTGCCAAATACATCAACGATCGATATCTCCCGGACAAAGCCATTGATGTCATCGATGAGGCGGGAGCTTTTATACGGTTGAATGGCGGTCCCAACCGAAAGAAGATTCATCCTTCGGATATTGAAAAGATCGTTGCGAAAATTGCAAAAATCCCCAATCGAAGTGTGTCAACATCCGATCGCATGCAATTGGAGACGCTTGAAGACAGACTCAAGAAAGTGGTGTTCGGTCAAGATGATGCTCTAAAATCTATGGTTACAGCGATAAAGCGCTCCCGTGCCGGACTGGGAGCTCCCGAAAGACCCATCGGCTCCTTTTTGTTTACCGGTCCGACCGGTGTTGGAAAGACAGAGGTTGCGCGACAAGTGGCACAGCTCCTGGGGATTGAATTTATTCGATTCGACATGAGTGAGTATATGGAAAAGCATGCCGTCGCCCGGCTGATCGGCGCACCACCGGGCTACATCGGTTTCGACCAGGGCGGATTGCTCACGGATGGTATTCGGAAACATCCTTACAGCGTGTTGTTGCTGGATGAAATTGAAAAAGCGCATATCGACTTGTATAACATTTTACTCCAGGTCTTAGATCATGCGACACTGACGGACAATACCGGAAAACGGGCGGATTTTCGAAATGTTATTGTCATGATGACATCCAATGCCGGCGCCAGAGAGATGAGCAGCCAGACCATTGGTTTCAGGGAGGCCAAAGATGAAACCGCCTCTAAGGGAAAAAAGGCGGTTGAGCGCTTTTTTAGCCCGGAATTTAGAAATCGACTGGATGGGATCGTAAATTTTAATGCCCTGACGGTTGAAATCATGGAAAAAGTAGTGGACAAATTCATGGCGGAACTGCAAATACAAACCTCCGTTAAAAAGGTTACCATATCTTTGTCTTCCACCGCTCGAAACTGGCTTGCAAAAAGAGGTCACGATCCTAAGATGGGGGCTCGGCCTCTGGGCAGGCTTATCCAGAAAGAAATTAAGGACATTCTTTCCGACGAACTCTTATTTGGGCGTTTGGAAAAAGGAGGCCATGTCTTTGTCGACACCAAGAACGATAAACTTACCTTCGATTTTCGCAACTCGAAACGTGATAATTGATTCTTGAAACGTAATGACTGAAGCTTGATAAACTCGTAAAAAGTCCTAAAACCGTTATGCCGGACTTGATCCGGCATCCAGAAGTCATTGAATTTACTGGATTCCGGAATTTTGATGAATTCGTAAACAGCCGAATTCATCAAGTTTATAGTGTTTCGTATTTAGTATTTTGATTGAAATATGTTGCTTCGTAACAGTTTGTTGAAATGCTAAACACCAAACACTGAATACAAAACACTCTTTTAATGCCCGTATATCTCTTATCGGATAAGCTCGTCTTTCCCCCACCATCTCTTGCGCGAAACGACGGTTTGTTGGCTATCGGTGGAGATCTTAGCCAGCAACGCCTCCTTCTCGCCTATCAAATGGGGATCTTTCCGTGGTACTCAAATGGCGAACCGATACTTTGGTGGTCCCCGGACCCGAGATTAATCCTCTATCCTTGGGAATTAAAGATTTCCAAAAGTTTAAAAAAGGTGATTCGAAAAGGAAATTTTCGGCTAAGCATAGATACCGCATTTAAAACCGTCATCCTGGAATGCGCACAGGTGAGGTCCGAAAAAGGAGAAGGTACCTGGATAACAGATGAGATGATCAATGCCTACTGCAACCTTCATGAAGCCGGTTTTGCACATTCGGTTGAAGCTTGGTACGGCGAAGATCTTGCCGGCGGCCTATACGGTGTTTCGTTGGGTAAATGTTTTTTCGGAGAGTCCATGTTTACCCGAATCAGCAATGCATCGAAAGCGACGTTGTTTGGACTTACTGCGTACCTTGAAACCCATTCGTTTGAACTCATCGATTGCCAGGTGACAACCACGCATCTTTTACGGCTCGGTGCCAGAAAAATACCGAGACAGGAGTTTTTAAAGAAACTAAAACGAGCTTTAGATGCGCCGACCAAGCGAGGGAAGTGGAGTTTCAAGGGGGTTAGTGGTGCAACGGCGTGATGCGGCGTCATGTTTTAAATCCCACAAACCTTTTAACGGGACAGGTAAGTTTTAAATTCCAAATCCTTCCCTTTCAAACGACTTGCTTATTCCGCAGAACCCGGTAAGATAGTAAATCTAACCGAATCGTTGCTCTGTTGCGTCGCATTCATTGGAGTCCATTAAATGAAAAGGTTGCAATGGGAAACGTATCGGGGCCGTGCCTCAAGTGGAATGTTGAAGGTCTCGTCTTTAGCGGGATCGGGATCTTGGAATAATGGATTGTGAGAAAATCTCCGGGTGAAAATGAGAGCGATTATTTTCAGCGACTTACACATCGGTTCCCCATACTGTTTGCACCAAGAATTTGAGCGCGTTTTCAAGACTATCCCTGAAACGTATGAAATCATTCTTAATGGAGACATCCTGGATGTCC
>JAHEHB010000100.1:12456-14259 GCA_024644775.1 Deltaproteobacteria bacterium | reverse complement strand
GCTCTTTCATGGAAACGACTCCTCGACGAGTGAACTAAATTTTTAATTTTATGATATAGGGTGTTAAATTCTTCTTGCCATTCGGGCATAACATTTACCAATAACTCGCCTCTCGAGTAAGCCTCGGCGATTTTTCGATCAAAAGGGATCTCCATAAGAACAGGAATTTTTTCTTTTTCGGCGTAATCCTGAACGTGGCTGTCTCCCACGTCCGATCTATTAATAACCAGTCCATGCAGAATGTTTAAACTCCTTACGGCACCAACCGCCAGCTTGAGGTCGTTGAGGCCGAAAGGAGTGGGTTCAGTTACCAAAAGGACAAAATCCGTATTTTTCATTGATTCGATAACCGGACATGAGGTTCCCGGTGGGGCATCAATAATCGTGAGTTTGTTTGGATCTGCAAAACTGCGAACCTTTCTTATCAGGGGCGGTGACATGGCCTCGCCAATCCTCAGGCGACCGTGGATAAACTCCAGGCCGTCACGGGCCCCCTTTTCAACCACGCCCAATTCCCGGCCGACTTCCGTAATGGCATCCTCAGGGCAAACTTCCATGCACCCGCCACAGCTGTGGCAAAGTTCATGAAAAGGTAAAACCGTTTCACCGATCACGACAATAGCCTTGAATTGACAGATTTCTCCGCATTTTCCACAGAGCGTACATTTTTCTTTATCCACCTCCGGCACGGGAGTATACATCGTTTCGGTTTCAGTAACGATAGGTTTAAGAAAAAGGTGTGCGTTCGGCTCCTCCACATCACAATCCAGCAGTTGAACATCGCCCCCCAGGGACGCCGCCAGATTGCTAGCCACGGTGGTTTTTCCGGTCCCGCCCTTACCACTTGCAATACTGATAATCATAGCTCATATCTTCCGTGTTAATGATTAAAAAATTGCTGCACCTCCCAAAACGCGGATCTATCTGCGCACCCAAATCTCTTCCCGATGAACTCGCGGCTATTTTCATAAACGAATCTCCTTATCGATTGATAAAATCCGAAACTTGATACTTCCCTGTCCCGTTGAAAACGGGGAAACTCGGGAAAGTGATTTGATAATATAAATTTCATTTTAAATTGATCCAATTCGATCCCATCCGGTTTCAAGTTTCTTTTTTGCCCGATCATGCAGGTTCATTCAATCATACCTTGTGGAACATGCGACTTTAGGCAAAATCAATGATCACAGACATTATCACCAGTGGTCAGTGTATTCGAAAGGTATTGGTTGACCAATGACTCCGGGGAATCCATGGGTGCTCCTGTAATGACCCGAATTCCATTTTCAGTAAACAGGCTCTGTGCCCTGGCCCCCATACCGCCTGCTATGATGACGTGAGCCCCCTGCTCGTGGAGCCATTTAGGCAAAACGCCCGGTTCATGGGGGGGTGGTGTGTTTAATGACTGTTTCTTAATCTTTCCATTCTCAGTTTCAATAAGGGCAAATTGTTCGCAATGCCCGAAATGAGAACAAAGCTTTCCCCCGGCTACGGGGATGGCAACCATTATCTTGTCCATGTTATCCTCCTATGTTCTTTTTACGTTTCGCTTGCGCTCATAGTTCAATTTAAAAAAACGACCATCCTCATTGATGCCGTCCATTTCCACAATCAGTTACCTATCGGCCGTATCCAAAAGAGGTAAAGTTTTGTCTTCCCAAATGGGTACGGCAATACTCATAAAAGATCACCTTCAAATATTTAGCCCCGCCGACATCCGCCTCCCACAGAACAGGGTGGCTTCTCGCATCGTTCTTCCTGTCCGCAACATGTGTGACCCCGTTCACGTTGTGTATCATTACC
>JAHEHB010000100.1:0-12446 GCA_024644775.1 Deltaproteobacteria bacterium | reverse complement strand
ACCGAGGAATGATACGACAGATGGGATCCGCTCTAACTCGTCGTTCCCACAGATTTTGCAAGAGATGCCCTCATCTTTACCTAAGTCGGTCAGAAACTCTGAGGTGGCCCCACATTTGTTGCATCGATATTCAAAAATTGGCATATCGCCTCCACCACTTAATCAGATCAAAGAGATTAATTTTTCCTGTAGAATTGTATTTTCTGCATTTGCTGTGCCAAATGATACGGATAAATCAAAAAAATCTTAATATACTGAATTTCATGGATAATCAGATTAAACAATAATTACCATTGGATAAGGGATGGATTAAATATATTGCAAAAATGCAATTGTAGGGTCTTTACAGAATTGCAAAAATGAAATGATTAAGAGGTGCGGGTATCATCTTCTTAAAATATCTTGGTTTCGAAATTTTTCAAATCTTATCTACGAGACGATGGTACTTAATCACACGATATAATACAATTACCTGATATTCCCTGAATGAGTAGAGATTAGTGTTAATGGCATATATTGTGCTATTCAATGTCACGAGATAGAAGGAAAATATTCATCCAGATTTCGAGTAATTTATGTTTATAAACCATGCAATCTTAGCTGCAAATTGATGCTGCAGTTCATATACGTATGAAAAAAAGAACACTAAAATAACAGGAGGAAAAATGGAACTAAATACAGAACAAATTCCGAGATGCGCTGAATGTAAAATCGAAAGAACAATATGCCGCCATGAGGACGGAAACGGACCGGTGTATTGCCCGACAATCAATCTTAGTAATGTGGTGGAAGCCTCACTTTCAGAATATGGCAAATCCGAAATAAGAGACTTTGCCGTCAATGCCACCATTCAAGAGGGCGAATGTTATGTAAACAAAGAAAAGGACAACCCGCATGCTCGGTATGCCATAAAGCCCAGGATCCAGGAGACGATCGAGTTCGCACACAAGATGGGTTACAAAAGACTGGGGCTCGCTTTTTGCGGTGGGCTGCAACATGAGGCAAAGATTTTATCGGAAATATTAAAAGAACAGGGATTTGAATTGGCCTCTGTTGTGTGTAAAGTCGGAAGAACACCCAAGGAATTTCTTGGAATCAAAGAAGAACAAAAGGTTAGCCCTGATGAATATGAAAGTATGTGTAGCCCGATAACTCAGGCACAAGTTATGAATTCAGCGAACACGGAGTTCAATATTATTTTCGGGTTATGTGTCGGGCATGATTCTCTGGTTATGAAATATTCCGATGCCTTATGTACCGTTCTGGTGGCAAAGGATAGAGTAACGGGCCATAATCCTCTGGCAGCCATTCAGCTGTACAAATCCTACTATAAGAAATTAACAGCGGAAAAATTCAATAAAGGGGGAGGTGTTACAGTTACCCTGGAAGAAAATGTTGGATGAATTCAAAAGCAAATTGCCTCAAAATTCTTTCGCTTTAGTTTCCATTGAACCCAACGGAACGAGGATCGCATGAGAATGACTGTGTTTTTAATGGCTATCTTTTGATACGATTTTACAAGAGATACGCCAGGGTGTCTTTCACACTGGGGTCCTTACACGATACGGACGCAGAAGCCTAAATTGAGGAGACAGATTATGCCATTATGCCCGGCTCGACCCGGCAACAACTACGATCTCACCCTGAAAGAGCTTAAGGACGCTCATCATTCACAATGTGTTTTTCAACACAACACACCTGTAGACAACCTTCACTTCCGTTTCTCTGAGGACGGTGCCCTGATGGGGAAATTTCTGTGTTCCATTGAACATCAGGGTTACGATGGCATTGTCCATGGGGGCATCATCTCGGCGGTAATCGATGCCTCGATGGCGCAATGCTGTATGGGACATGGTTTTGTCGCCTACACCACTGATCTGTCCGTCCGCTACCGAAGGCCTGTGGGGATAAATACGCCATGTATTTTACAGACGCGAATCGTGTCTACCGCTCGAAGAGTCCTGTTTTCGTTAGAATGCCAAATCACACAGAATGGGCAGGTACATGTTGAAGCGGAAGGGCGTTTTTTCAAAGGAGAATATCCCCGTTGATTCAAGAGACAAAGTTTATTTCCTCCTCGTAAAAATCCCGTTTTTCAGTAAAAAAGTAGTGATGAATCCAGCTCCACTGGTGGCGGTGCTGATCCGCCGCGGCGAATCGAAGATCCCGTCTGAAGCGAAGCAGAAGCGGGGAAACCTTCGGTTTCTTACCAAACGTCTTGATTTACGCCCCGGATAAGACGGTATCTTGACTCTAACGCGACGGGCGACTAAACTATAAACATTGATGTAAACCTTTCGTATTGTGATTATTCAAAGACCTTAGCCTTTAGAGACGTCGCAATAAATTAGGAGCATATCGTAATGATTACCTATAACATCTACATCGTTGACGACGAACCGACCATACGGGAAGGGATTTGTATGGCCCTTGAATCCTACTACCAAATGGAGGCCTATGATACTGCAGAAGCTGCAATAATGGCCATGAAGAAAGTTCCCCCTGACCTTGTTCTTCTTGATATTGGACTCCCAGGTATGAACGGCGTCGATGCACTGAAGGAAATAAAGCGTCGATACCCGGATATTCTGGTAATTATGATTACTGCTTTTGAAGACATTAAAACCGTGATTTCTGCCATGAAACTGGGTGCATATGACTATATCGTAAAACCCATTCAAATGGATGGCTTGGAGGTAACCATCCGAAATGTACTCGATACCATCAGGTTAAGAAAGGAGGTTCAAAATCTTCAAGAAAGTTACCTCAAAGAAAACCTGCCATGCTTCATCAGTGAAAGCAACGAAATTCAGAATGTAATGGAATTTGTAGGGATGGTGGCCAAGAGTCCTGATACCCCGATTCTTATCATTGGAGAAACAGGCACCGGTAAAGAACTGCTTGCCGGCGCTATCCACTACAGCAGTCCTAATTTCAAAGGCCCATTGATGACCGTAAATTGCGCGGCCATTCCAAAGGATCTTATCGAAAGTGAGCTTTTTGGATATGAAAAAGGGGCCTTCAGTGGCGCAAATACATCAGGTAAAAGAGGCTTAATCGAGGAAGCAGCAAATGGGACTCTTTTCCTTGATGAAATAGGAGATCTTAGTTTTGAAGCACAGGCGAAGCTGCTTCGATTTCTCGAAGAGGGTGAATTCTATCGCGTTGGGGGAACAAAAAAAATTCAGATTCAAACAAGAGTGGTCTCCGCCACAAATAAAAATCTAGACAATATGATGGAAGAAGGCCAATTCAGAAAAGATCTTTTTTTCCGGTTGGGAGTTATCAAGGTGCAAGTACCCACGCTGAATGAGCGCCCCGATGATATCATGCCCCTTGTAAAGCACTTTTTATACGAGTTTAGCCGGAAATTTGGTAAGAACTTCAATGGTATTTCCTCTCAAGCTGAGAGGACCCTTGAGGCTCACAACTGGACAGGCAACGTTCGGGAATTAAAAAACGTTATCGAAAGGGGAGTTCTGGTTGGCAAGGGACCCGTTTTGGAGGCCGAAGACCTCGGATTGGGAGCCCCCGAAAAAGGTGACACCCTACAGCAAGTAAAAGACACATTTGCTTTTCCTCCCCTCCCTGACTCCGGTATCGATTTAACCATGGCGCAAGAATCCTTGGAAAAATATTATATTAAAGCAGCTCTTAGAATGGCTAAAGGTAATGAAAGTAAGGCAGCCAAACTCCTTAACGTGAATCATCACACCTTTCGTTACCGAAAAAAGAAACTGCAGATAAAATAAAATCGAATTGGGTTTACCGGTACAAAACATTTTTTTACAATTTATCTATACTTTTTTTACCACACAAAAAACAAAATTTTTGAAATTTTTTTAGAAACAATTCGCAATTCTTCTATATTCTCATTATTTAGTCCCTTTTACTAAATGCCCGACAGAGGGACGGCGCTGACAGAGTCGCCATTTTAGGCTGGTTTTGTTTATAAATGTTGTTTAATTATAAGCTGGCACTGCTAATCATTGACGTTGCGCATGTGATTTGAATATACAGGGAAACTATCATGTACCATAAAGAATTCTCCCCGAATGCGGCCCTAAGGCCCTATATTCGAAACTATTTTTATATTCGGGTCAGATCAGGAATGTTTCATTTTCCAGCCGATGGTTGCCCTGGCCTCATTATAAATATTGGAGAGCCCTTTTTATTGGGATTTAAAAACGGCAATCTCAAAGTATTTTCCGGTTGCAGATTATTTGGTTCTTTTACGCGTCAGCTATTGACAGAACATATGGGCCAAACCGACCTTGTAGCAGTTAAGTTCATGCCCGGCCAGTTCACTCGCTTTTTTAAGGTTCCCGCAATTGAATTAACCGATACCAGCACGACCATCGAAACCCTATGGGGGAAATCTGGAAGGGAATTAGAACAAAAACTTTTCGATTCGAATACTGTTTCCGAAATGATAAAGCTTCTGGACGACGCTTTCCTTGCACGCTTATCAAGCCCATATTCATATGATGACAGAATATTAGTGGCACTGCATGCGATTTCGAATCGCAAGGGACAGATTCGCATTGAAAACCTCGCAAGATGGCTTGATCTTAGCCGACGACATTTTGAACGCCGCTTTGTTGATTTGGTCGGATTGACCCCCAAGCGTATGTGCAGAATTGTGCGGTTTTTAAGCGTTTTTTCCCATACAATGGCATACCAAGGTCTCGATTGGGCTGACCTCGCCATTGCGTGCGGGTACAGCGATCAAGCACATCTCATAAGGGAGTACAAATTTTTTGCGGGCCACAGCCCGCTTTCTTATCTGAAAAACAAATCATCGCTTGTGCGTGCGGTAATAGGCCCAGATGATATGATGTCGCATTTTTTCAATACAACGGATGTTCCTTCCGCTACGATGCCTCAAAGGATTAAATTATAAACCATCGTAGACAAGGAGGAAAAAAATGAAAGTGTTGTGTGTACAAGGCAGTCCGCGCAAGAAAGGCAATTCAGCGACCATCGCCCGGAGGTTTATAGAAGTGGCAGAGGATCGTGGGGCAATGATCGAAACTTACATCCTCAATGAGCTTGACTTCAAGCCTTGCCAGGCATGCTATGCTTGTAAGACCAAGCTGGAACACTGCGCCCTAAAAGACGATTTGACGCCTGTGCTTAAGGCATTGGGTGCATGCGATTTAGTGGTGGTGGCCACGCCGGTCTACTTCGGAGATATCAGCGCCCAGACCAAGGCATTCATCGACCGGACCTTCTCATTTGTAAAACCTGACTTTCACAATAGGCCTGATCCGGTACGTTTTACCCCCGGCAAAAAAATGCTGTGGATAATTACCCAGGAATTTCCAGAAGAATATTGTAGCGATATATTCCAGCGCTATGGGGGGTTGTTCAAAACCTATGCTGGCTTTGACACTCACTTAATTCGGGGAACCGGTGTTGAAGAGGTCGGCGAAGTGAAAGACAAACCAGAAATAATGGCCCAGGCCGAGGAGATGGCCCAAAAGCTAGTGCCCGAATCCTCAATCAAGTAGTTGCCGTTATAGTCCTACTGATGTCGGAACTGGATTTTTTCAGTGAATATGGATTGAATTCATTTGTAAATATCGGAGGCGCCGAAAAACGGGATTGAGCAGACAGGAAAAGGTCATGCGGGATTTCGTAAGTCTTTGACCTGCTGCTCATCCCTGCGTTAGTGCATCGCTTTGAATATCGAAACTTAACATTTCTTGGAATTTTTCAACCTGGCAAATCTAAATTTTTCTAAAATTTTCTGTACAGCAGTCCTTTTTCATACGCATATGCATATAGATATCTGAATTTACGGCATTTATTAAAAGCATCATTAATGGCACACTTGATGCAGAAAACAGAAAATAGATGAAGTATTATGTAATTTTACCTGTGGCGAGCTTGGCACCCCTCCACAACTAGCCGATCTCATTGTAGAGGCTGATAATGTAATCGGTTTTTAGAGATGGAAATCGCTTGGGAAATAAAATAAATGAGGTAGTGATATGCAACAAGCCGCTCAAATAATTCCCGAATGTGTGTCGTCCCAAGAAGGATCTGAACCCATTGAAACCACCTCGTACGATCTCATTGAGGCAGTGGGTGAGGAAGTACAACCTGAAGAAGAACGACTGGTACCAACCATCGTATTGGATCTGCTGAATCACGGCAGATCGTATGTAGAATATTAATAATGAATGTCGAAGCGAAGCCTCTATCGTTGTTATAATATAAAAATGCTCATGATGAGGCATGAAGAATGGAAGTCGTAAGTGTCTTAAAGCACGCATTATTGATCAGTTTTTTTGTGTTTGTCATGATGCTTTTGGTTGACTTTATCGATACGGCCAGCCAAAGACGGTTGTCGGAGATTATGAAAGGGGGTATGTGGCGTCAATATACTCTGGCCTCCTTTTTAGGCGCCACACCTGGATGTTTGGGTGCTTTCATGAATGTGAGTCTTTACATACATGGCATGATTAGCTTCGGCGCCGTTGTTGGAGGGATGATTGCAACTTCCGGGGACGAAGCCTTTGTCATGCTGATTCAGTTTCCGGTAACTGCCATCGCACTCTTTCTGCTTTTATTTGTTTCAGGAATTCTATTTGCCTGGATTAGCGATAAAATGATTGAGATCACTAAGTTTGTCCCCTGCGAGACGTGCTTTGACTCAAATTGTGAACACTGTATCGCAGAAACGGAGACCCCACAATCTGTTGCTGAGTTTTTCCGTCTCCGAAATTTCATTGCTAATATTAATTCTTTTTCATTCACCCGATTTCTTCTTGTGGCAATGATTAGCTCTTTTCTGGTCTTTGTTTCTCTTGGAATACTCGGTCCAACTACCTGGAACTGGAAACGTGTTACCTTTGCTGCCCTCTCATTGTGCTCACTGTATATCGCCATGGAGGTCCCGGAACATTACCTTCAAGACCACATCTGGGAACACATCCTCAAGAAACATCTATTTCGAGTTTTTTTATGGAGCTTTGGGGCCTTGCTATTTGTACATTACGGCCTAAAATTTTGGAACCTAGATGCATTTATTCATCAGCATATGGTATGGATACTGATTATAGGGGCTATCCTCGGGATTGTTCCAGAATCCGGACCACATCTTATATTTGTGATGATGTATTCAAAAGGGCTGGTACCTTTTTCCGTGCTTTTTACCACATCGTTCATCCAGGACGGCCATGGGATGCTTCCCCTTTTATCATATAGCCTCAAGGATTCCATATTGATCAAGGCTTTTAACTTTGTGTTTGGTCTTTCCATAGGGAGCATTCTTTTTATGATGGGGTTGTAACAAGAAACCACAAGGAAATAAGGATGGTAGTGTGGCAGCCGGTGGCCTGCATCGAGCAGACCCTCCTCCGGGGCTAATACGTTCGGATTGACAGAAAAACAAAACGGTAAAACTTGAAAGTTTCAAATTGCAACCATCCGGTAAATCCAGTTCATTCTGTCTGATAAAAAAGGAGAGATATTTGAAAGTTGCGATTTCATCAGAAGGACCTGATTTAGGAGCGAATGTGAGCCACAGAATTGGCATCTCAAAATACTTTTTAATCATAGATCTAAAATCGATGGAAATCGAAGCGGTGCCGAATCCGACTGGTCCAGATCCAAGCCCAGGTGGAGGCGGCATACATATAGTGGTTCTTGCAATTAGTAAGAAAGTCGATACTGTGCTAACCGGATATTGCAGTCCCGTTGCAGAGAAATACCTTTTGTCCAACGGTATCGAGGTCATAACCAGAGTCGGCGGCACTGTGGGACAAGCTGTTAAGGATTATAAGGAAGGGCTTTTTCAAAACCATAAGGCAACGGGTAAAGAATCTTATGGCCAAAACATAAGAATCGATAGGACCTCCATCATTCAGGCAGTACATCGGTCAAAAAATCAGTTTGTAAACATTCTTCCGATCCTCACAGGGGTTGTACTGCTGATCGGACTGTTTAACGCATTTGCATCAAAGGATATACTTGCATCCATTTTCTCAGGAAACATGTTCAAAGATCTTCTATCCGGGGCATTCTTTGGCAGCATTCTCGCTGGAAATCCCATCAATAGTTATGTCATTGGAGGAGAGTTGCTTAATAAAGGGGTCAATCTGTTTGCGGTGACTGCCTTCATTATGGCATGGGTAACTGTCGGTATAATACAGCTTCCGGTCGAGATAGCAGCATTAGGCAAAGGATTTGCCCTTGTCCGAAATACCATATCTTTCATTCTGTCAATGGTGATCGCCATGTTTGCGGTTATTATTCTAAAGAGTATCACAGGGTAGACAGGCCAACAGGCGGAGAATGAAGTGATGGCAATAAAAAAAATTAATCGAGCGATAATTTTTCCAGGCATCGTTTTAATCTTATATGTACTTTTACTTATTATCACACCTGAAACGGCCTTTGTGGCTCTCAAAAGCAGCGGCTGGGTGTTTCTCAGATTATGTATACCCCTCTGCCTGGTTTTCATATTCATGCTGGTGCTTAATCTTTATCTCAAGCCGGCAGATATTGTAAGGTTTATTGGAAAGGGATCTGGAATAAAAGGCAAATTCATCTCTGCTTCGGCAGGCATAATTTCTGTAGGACCCATTTATGCCTGGTATCCCTTGCTTAAAGATCTTAAAGAAAAAGGCGCTGCAAATGATTTGATAACCATTTTTCTTGGCAACAGGGCAATCAAGCCTTTTCTTCTACCGATCATGATATCGTACTTTGGGTGGGTGTATGTGCTGATATTAACAACACTTACGATCCTTGGCTCATTTATCACCGGATATTTCGTTGGCATTCTGGTTAAAAAATGAGAAGGCAAAAATGGTACATCGATTCGGAATTTCATTTATGTATCTATCTTTGAACAAAGAAATATTAAAGAATCAGAGAAATATTTAGGAGGTGGAAAAATGAAACTCCCAAAGATCGAAATCAAAAAGATTCTTTACCCAACAGATCTTTCTGAGAGTTCTCTTCATGCTTTTGCATATGCAGCGAGCATGGCGAATCTCTCTGGAGCAACGATTACGATGCTACATGTGCTTTCCGAAAAGCCAGAGAGGGATGCAATCATTTCACCATTTGTAACAGAAAGCCAATGGGCTGAGATCAAACGACGTAATTATCAGGAGGCAAGAAAGGCACTTATCGGAAAAAAGAGAGATAACGTCGCTGTACGAGAAGTTCTGCATACCTTTAGCGAAAATGTAAAGGTTGAATCTGAAGGCCACTCTTTTGTAACCGATGAAATTCTCGTGGAAAGAGGCGATCCGGTTGAACAGATTTTGAAGACTGCTAATGAAGGGAATTGTGATCTTATCGTGATGGGTAGTCACGGACACGGGCTTATTGAAAGTGCTTTAATTGGAAGCACAGCACGAAGAGTGGTTCGAAGATCCAAAAAGCCGGTTCTGGTAGTGCGGCTGTCTTAAAACCTTTACGGAAAACCTAAGCATCTTAGTTGATCAATTCTCCATCTGAAATGCCTTTTGACATTGGCCGGCTGGCAGGTTACCTGTGTTATGATCGGAAACGCAATCCGAGCAACTACGCGACGATGACAATTAGCGAAAGGGCGACCTCCTGGAGGGTTGATTACTCTCTCCTATTATTCGTACATTTCCCGTCTGTTCTCACGATGATCCACCATGTAAAGCAAGGGGGCCTTTTCTCTCAAATCTGCTTTAAAATTTTCAATTTTTGAACGATCAATATGATACATACGAATATAAGCCCACCGATAGCCCTCTGGTGCACCATCGTATGAAGTGAGGATGCTGACCAATCGACCGCCGTATTTCCGAATGACATCAGCAACGTCTCGATAATTTCGAAATTTTTCGAAAAAGGAATTTGAAAATCTTCTACATTTTTAATTTTCAGAAAAAGGTATCAAAATCAAAATTTGATTGCCTATCTGATATTTCAGCACTTATTTGTCTTTTTCTTTGATGGCACACTTCGTGCTCATGGGAAAGTTACAAAGAATAATACAAATAATGTCCACAGCTCGGGCTAAGGGGATTATATGAGCAAAGCTTTTAAGCCGACCATATTTACATTAAAAACACTAAAAGTTGGGTACGAGAGACTTTGGACCAATCGCACCGTTATCATATAGACAAATACCGGAGGAATGGGTATGCAGCTGATTATTGCGGAAGACCTTTCCAAAACCTATCGAACAGGGCAGGTAACGGTCGATGCCTTAAAGGGTCTTAATTTTTCCATCGAAAAAGGATCGTTTGTTTCTTTTGTGGGGCCTTCGGGAAGCGGCAAAACCACCCTGCTTAATCTCATGGGATGCCTTGACCGCCCATCGAACGGTCGTCTCTTGGTGGCCGGCATGGAGGTATCGGAGTTAAACCGAAAAGATGCGGCCCGATTCCGTGGAGAAAATATTGGTTTTATTTTTCAAAGTTTTAATCTGATTCCGGTGCTGACGGCCTTTGAAAATGTGGAATACCCCCTGATTATGGTTCAGAGCATCCCGGGAGCCGAACGGAAAAAACGGGTACTTGAACTCCTTGATGCCGTGGGCATGATCGACCAGCGAAACCAGCTGCCGGACCAACTTTCCGGCGGTCAGAAACAGCGGGTGGCCGTTGCCCGTGCCCTTGTCACGCACCCGGACCTGGTCCTGGCCGATGAACCCACCGCCAATCTGGACCACGATACCGCCCATGGCATCATCCGTTTGATGAAAAAGATACAAAAAGAGGTTCAAACCACCTTTGTTTTTTCCACACACGATGTTCGCATCATCGACGAAGTGGAGCGAATATTTCGGATCGAAGACGGTGTACTTAAAAACGGAAACATGAAAGGAGGCGCCGGTGCTCAATCTGTTTAAAATCGCCGGAAGAAATCTGTTCAGGTACAAAAGGCGGACCTTGCTGACGCTGGGTCTGATCGCTCTGGGAGTCGTGTTCGTTTCGGTCTTTATTGCGATCACCGGATCTTTTAAAGCCATGATGATCGGACAAATCACCGATTCCTTTGTGGGACATATACAAATCCATCGCAAAGGGTACCTGGCATCCATCGATACCCTGCCCCTGACCATGAATCTGAAACCCATGGCCGCCAAGAAAACGGAACGAGCGCTGCAGGAGGCCGCCGATATAGAAGCTTATTCCCCGAGGATCAAATTCGGGGGAATGTTCAGTAATTTCGTTGAGACGAGCAACATCCGTCTAAACGGCATCTTTCCTGAAAAAGAGATGAGAACAGTACCGCTCTTTCCGTCAAGAATCAAAAAAGGTGGCAATACGATTGAAAGAGGAGAGATTCTGGTTCCGGAACTGCTTGCAAGGGGCATGAAGGTCAAGGTGGGAGATACGGTGGTTGTCATCGCCACCAACAAGGACGGTTCCGTAAACGGTAAGCAATTCACCGTAGCCGGCATTATGGAGAGTGCGACCGGCCCCGGCGGTAGAGACGGCTATATCCATATCGAAGATGCCGTGGAAGTTCTCAGAATGGACGAGATGGAGATCAGCGAGATCGCCGTTCGGGTAAAGAACTTCAACCGGCTGCACGAGGTGTTTAATTCGCTAAACGGTATGCTTTCCCAGGAAAAGAACAAGATGGGTAAACCCATATTCGAGGTGCACACCTGGGAGAAATTGTCCCCATTTTACAATATTGCCAGGATGATCGATGTGATGACGCTATTTATCAAACTGATGCTCATCGCCATCGTGATGATCAGCATCATGAATGTGATGATCATGGCCGTCTATGAACGGGTCCGGGAGATCGGCACCATGGCGGCCATCGGTACGCTTCCGGGAAAAATTCTTTCCCTCTTCATGGTGGAAGGATTCGGCCTCGGTGTGATGGGTGCCGTAAGTGGAAGCCTGATCGGCGGCGCCGTTATCTATATCATCAACCTGTTGAAAATTACCTTTGACTTTGGCAGACAGAAAGGAATAATTCTGTCTGCGGGCATCAGCCCCGTCGATCTGCTGATGATATCGGGCATCGTTATCATCGTATCCATCTTGGCAAGCTTGCAGCCGGCGGTAAAGGCATCCCGGATGGACCCAATCAGAGCGCTCGGACATGTATAGAGACGGCTAAAAGGGGGCCGGAAAATCTTGCGAAACTTTTCAAAGGCAATATGGAGAAAACGGCCCGATACCGTCAATCCGCGAAAAACAAAAATGAACGGAGACTGAAAATGCTAAAGATCGTAACAATTATTTTGAGTTTTATGCTGGCTGTGCCGCTGTATGCTGCCGATCCGAATCAGCTTCTCAAACAGGTGGATCGGAATCTGACCCCTCGTTCCTATGAAATGTACAGAAAGCTTATCAATGTGGAGCCCAACGGAAGAAAAAAGGAATTTGTTCTGTTTACCGTTAAAAAGGGCAAAGACAAGGTGGCCGGCCTTTTTCTTTCACCGGCCAGCGACAAGGGCCGAAGCACGCTTCGGCTCGAGG
>JAHEHB010000448.1 GCA_024644775.1 Deltaproteobacteria bacterium | reverse complement strand
GACGGCAAGGCAGGTGACATCATCAATGAGGGCATGACGAAATTCGGTATCGTTCCGCTGGCCTGGTACGGTGCGGGAGCCCGCTCTTTTTACAACTCAAAGAAACCTATCATGAAGCCCGAGGATGTCACCGGCATGAAGGTCCGAGTAATGAACAATGACCTTTATTCGGGCATGATTTCAGCTCTTGGCGGAAATCCGTCGCCGATGGCCTTTGCCGAAGTCTACCAGTCGTTGAAAACAGGTGTTGTTGACGGCGCTGAGAATAACTGGCCGTCCTACGAGTCGACCGGCCATTTTGAGGTGGCGCAGTTTTATTCGATGTCTCAGCATCTGATTATTCCGGAGACCCTGTGTGTAAACGCCAAAGTATGGCAGGGGCTGAGCCCGGAAGATCAGAAGATCTTGAAAGAAGCGGCAGTGGAATCGGCCATGCTGCAGCGCAAGCTCTGGAAGGAGCGCGAGAAAGCAAGTGAAGAGAAAGTTCTTGCAGGCGGCGTTCAGTTCAACGAGATTCCGGACAAGAGTGGCTTCCAGGCAGCCATGAAACCGGTATATGAGAAGTTCCTGAAGGACAATCCGAACCTCAAAACTCTGGTTGAAACGATTCAAAACACTCCGTAAGGCAAAGATAGGCGGTCATTGGGGGACTCCCCGGTGACCGCCTTTACATCGAATCCTTTCAGAAATCCGTAAATAAAAACATGGCGGCAGGACAACCATTGAGCGAAAAATCTCTTTATGACCGGCTACTGGATATTATCAGCCAGATCTGCACCCTCGTCACCGGCGTGATGCTGGTCGTATTGACAGTGATTTTCGGTTGGCTGGTGTTTGGCCGCTACGTACTCAACGCCACCCCGACCTGGGTCGAACAGGTTTCTCTATTGCTGATAGTTTATATAGGCTTTCTTGGAGCTTCAGTCGGCATTCATAAAAAAACGCACCTCGGGGTCGCAGTGTTTAGAGAAATAAGTCCCAAACCTGTGCAAAAGGTGTTCGAGCTGGCAACCCATATATTGCTTGCCGGTTTTGGCCTGATAATGACGGTTTACGGGTATAAACTGACCGCCTTCAAATGGGCCACCGAAATTCCGCTTCTCAATGTAACCGAAGGGCTACGATCTTTGCCCGTCGTCTTAAGCGGTATCTTTATTTTCCTCTTTTCGATCGGCCATCTTATTCATTTCTTTAATGGTACCAATCGGGAACCACCTGAGTAAACAGGAGATGTCAGCTTAATGGGCCTTCTTATTTTATTGGCGATGTTTGCGTTCTGTGTCGTTATCGGCATGCCGGTGGCTTTTGCTCTCGGTGTGGCCGCGGTTACAACCTTCTTCTTTGAAGGACTGCCGATAATGATCGCCTTTCAAAGAATCATTTCCGGCATCAGCATCTATGCTCTAATGGCTATCCCCTTCTTTATTTTCGCTGGGGAACTGATGTTTCACGGCGGCATCGCCATGCGGCTGGTGAGATTTGCCTCCTCGGCCGTGGGGTCCATAAAGGGTGGACTCGGGATAGTAAACGTCTTCTCGTCAATGTTGTTCGGAGGCATATCCGGTTCTGCCATCGCCGACATCTCAGCCCTTGGATCCATCCTGATCCCCGTGATGAAGGAAAAGGGCTACGATGATGATTACGCCGTAAACGTCACGGTGACTTCGTCGCTGGCTGGAATCATCATTCCTCCAAGCCATAACATGATTATCTATGCCGTGGCCGCTGGCGGAGGTATATCAATCACCAAACTTTTTCTGGCCGGATTCATTCCCGGCGTCCTGATGTGCATATGTCTTGCCGCAGTCGCCTACCTGGTGGCCGTCAAGCGCGGATATTCCTCGGAAACATTTCCTGGAATAATAATCCTGATACAACATTTTATATTCGCTCTTCCTGGTTTGCTGACCGCGGTGATCATCGTCGGTGGTGTACTAAGCGGAGTTTTTACGGTGACGGAGTCCGGTGCTTTTGGGACTATCTATGCATTTCTGGTGACTATTATCGTTTACCGTGCCCTCTCCTGGGAGAAATTTAAGGTGGCGGTGGTTAATTCGGTCAGGACCACGGCCATGGTCATGATCCTGATCGCCTGCGCCGGAGCATTCGCCTATCTGCTTACCTTTTATCAGGTACCCATTAGAATGTCTGAGATGCTTACGGGAATATCAGAAAATCCGATTATCATCTTGCTGATGATCAACCTCATGCTGCTACTGCTTGGCATGATCATGGACATGGCGGCTCTTATATTGATCTGCACCCCCATATTTCTACCGATTGCGACGACCATCGGCATCGATCCGTATCAATTCGGCATGATTCTACTCATGAACCTGGGCCTCGGCCTCTGTACCCCGCCGGTGGGAGCCTGCCTGTTTGTAGGCTGTGCCGTGGGCAAGGTCAAGATAGAGGAAGCAGTAAAAACGATCTGGCCATTTTATATCGCCATTCTGATTGCTCTGATGCTGGTTTCTTTCGTTCCAGCGATCTCTCTTACTCTGCCGAATCTGGTTAACTGATTTAGTGAATAGAAATGAAGCGGATTGGTGACTGATTCCGATCACTCAAGATAGTTTCGATCTGCGACAGGAATTTTAGGAAATTAGGATTTTTAAGAGGTTCCCTCAGTTCATGTGCAGCCCCCGATGACATCGATGATTTTACCCGTGATGAAGCCTGACAAAGGGGAAACCAGAAAACTCACCACATGGGCCACTTCTTCAGGATCACAGAAACGGCCCACGGGAATCTGGTTTAGCGAATCCCGCTGCCGTGTTTCTCCGAGATAGTCGGTAATCATCAGCGGCCTCACTCATTTAAGCTTCTCCATGGGCACATGGTCCATATCGTCGAAATCCTGGTTTTCCCCTGCCATTCCCCAGATAAACGAGTAGGCAGCAGTGCCGACGCCGGAATGGATTGACCAGCTCGGCGATATCACCGCCTGGTGATTCCTGAGAATCAGGTGCCTGGTCTCCTCCGGAGCGCCCATAAGATGGAAAACGCGGTGCTCGTCTGCAATATCGAAATAGAAATAAGCCTCCATGCGCCGCTGGTGGGTATGGGTCGGCATGGTATTCCAGACTGAGCCCTGTTCGAGCCTCGTCACCCCCATCACCAGCTGGCAGCTTTGCACACCTCCGGGATGTATGTACTTGTTGATGCTTCGACAATTGGCAGTGAACTTGTCTCCAAGCACCACCGGTTCAATATCGGCTGCCCTGATTTTCTCCGATTCATATTGTTTATGGGCAGGCGTGCTGAGCATATAGAAGAGAGCCGGTGTTGCAGAATCAACACTGCTGAACTCGATCGATTCGACGCCCATGCCCAGATAGAGCCCGTCTTGGTGTGGTATCTCAAACTCCTCGCCGTCAGCCCTCACGATGCCGTCACCTCCTACATTGATCAGCCCTAGTTCTCTTCTCTCGAGTAGAAAGGATGCCCCGATAATCGCTGGATCGATGTCCAGGCTCCGGGGAGTCAGCGGGCAAATACCGCCGATGATGAGTCGGTCGAAAAACGAATAAACCAGTGTGGGCCGATCGGGGATAAACAGATCAGTAACCAGGAAGTTGTCTCGCATATCTTCGGTGTCGAAAAGCAGAAAATGATCCGGATGGACCGGGTGGCGGATTTCCATCTTAGTCTCCATGTCGACAAGTTGAGTCTCAGTTAAATGAACCTTATTTCAAAAAATCCTCCCGCAAAGGAGTAAAACAGTCCACCAGCCTGACATGTGATGACAGGAGTTGGACACCATGCGGTACATCAGGCGGGACGGTGAATATATCACCCGGCCCAAGCTGCTCCTGCTCGTCTCCGATAAAAGCGATAAGCTCGCCGGAAACCACATAGGACATCTGTTCATGCGGGTGGGAATGGGGCGGATCCGGCTCTGAGGTTGGTCCATCATCAAAATCGATAACCACCATCATCAGCTTGTCGGTATGGCCCAGGTATCGTTCCCTTTTTTCCCCGATCACTTCTCGCGCTTCCTGCTCATGCTTGATGAATCCCATTGCTCTCTCCTGATCTATGTTTTTTAGTGGGTACGAATACTAAAACCTCTGGTGCCCCAGAGGAACAAGTGGAAAATATCATGGATATTTCCCCTTATATAGTATAGTTATTCACATAACATTGATACATTCTTTTTCACCTGGTTGATACCCACATTTCTGCTTAGCCGCCAGCTCACCATTGGGCCCATGGTTCAACCATATTCGAATTTATACTACCTTGAAGAATTGACTGAGCAGCGAGATTATGAATTCCCATGAACGAGTGGCCAAGGTTTTTGCAGGTGAGATCCCCGATCGTGTTCCCATCGGTGAATTCGCCATCGACTTCGATGCCATCGAGAAAATCATCGGCCGCCCCACCTATCTGAGAGCCAAAGCCAAATCGAAGATAG
>JAHEHB010000447.1 GCA_024644775.1 Deltaproteobacteria bacterium | reverse complement strand
TGCTTTCCTTTACACGCTTCGAAAAAGAAATTCTTACACAACTTAACTACATCATCTGGTTTCCTGAACGACTCAAAGAGAGCGCTCTAGACATCTATGGAGGGTTACTTGACGGATTAAATTATCGCGTTACATTAGACAACGATGGAAAGCCTGTCCTTTACGAGACGGTTCATAACTGCGGATGCTATTACAAGGCTTACCCTACAGATCGGCTGCGGATTCGCGAAAAGATCGAATATGCTGAACCACCGCTGATTCTCAAAGCACCTGAATTGGATCCATCAAAGCATTTTATAACATTGGCTATGGAGAGCCGCACACATTTCGTTCAGCATCTTTACCCTTTATCTCGCAATTTGCAACCCGCGATGTTGCCCTATTCGCTTACGGACTATGGACAACTCCGTAGCCTTCCTTTTTCAAGGGGCGATCGAAGAAGCATGTTTGGCCAAGACAGTATCGTCCCAGGGAGTGAAAGGTTGGAACGGTTTATCCTCTGGCCCACCGGTGTTCTTTCTCCAGGGGCTATGCGCCAGTGGGGTCGTCATGCCGTGGCTTTTGTTGGTAAACGCCATTTTGATGACCCATTTTTTATGGATGAAATGTACATAAGATCTAGTTCCAATAAGTCATCCAAAACGCTTCCTACGGATACTCTGGAGAATTCAAAGATACCGGATGCTATGCTTAAACTCCCCCAATGAGAAATTCAGATTAATACTTTGCCCTATGTTTATCGACTGAAAAACTTGGATTGTAAAAGACACAATCAAACTTCCATGGAATATTGCAATCTGTGTTGACGCCACATTTCTTAATCGATCAAGCTTACACACTGACAATTGTGGTTATCTTCAAAGCCGTAAGAGCTTGACTTGATATATCTGCCTAAACAGATATTCAAAATACTAATTTCCCAACGACTGGAGGCCTCATATGGATACAATAAAGATAATGATCAATGGAATCCCCGGCAATATGGCAGTCACTGTGGCGAGCCTGGCACAGAATGACGGCCGTTTTATTGTTATTCCCTATTCCCTTACCGGACCCGAAATCCAAGAAGATACGTACCAGGTCGGATCCACCAACTTCGGTTTGATCAAACCGGAACAGAAAGAGCCTTTGATCCAAAAGTTAATATCGGAGGAGGCGCCGTTTATCAGTATCGACTATACCCATCCAACGGCAGTTAATCCGAATGCCGAATTTTACTGCAAAAACAACCTCCCCTTTGTGATGGGAACCACCGGCGGAAATCGGAAACGCCTAATGGATACCGTCACCGCATCCTCCAATACCGCGATTATTTCGCCGAATATGGCAAAACAGATCGTTGGGTTTCAGGCGATGATGGAATACGCTGCCGAACAGTTTAAGGATTTATTTAAGGGGTATACCTTAGAAATAAAAGAGAGCCACCAGGCGGGCAAGGCGGATACCAGCGGGACTGCCAGAGTCATAATCGGATATTTCAATAAATTGGGTGTACCGATTAAAGCATCCGATATTATCATGATACGAGATCCGAAAATTCAACGAGACAAACTCGGTGTACCGGAACCGTTTATTGAGGGTCATGCATGGCATACGTACACAATGAGATCCGGGGATGATACCGTCCACTTTGAATTCACCATCAATGTAAACGGAAGAGACATATATGCCAAAGGTACACTCGACGCGGTGGCGTACCTTTCAGAAAAGATGTCGCAAGGCATTCAAGGGAAGGTGTTTTCCATGATCGATGTTCTAAAAGGTGTATGATCGAAACCAGTATCGGAACTGCAGCCTATTTGCATTTTGCCGCGGGCATTCCCCGGTTGGAATTCGGTTGTGAGCTTTTCGGACCCGAGTTGCTCAGGGACGATATCGTATATAACCCTATCCGCATAGAAAGCGGCAAGGTATTTATACCCGAGGGTCCGGGATTGGGAGTCGACGTAAATGAGGATAAAATTAAGGAGTATGAGAGGAGAGCGTAAAGAACAACATGTCAGACGCGGTGATCATTGGCGGCGGTGTTATCGGTGCATCCATTGCTTTTCAGCTCGCCTGCCGAAAGATCAAAGTGAAGCTCTTGGAGAAACGATATCCGGCAGCCGGAGCCTCGGGTGCGTGTGATGGGGCGGTTTTCCTGCAAACAAAAAGGCCGGGGGTGCATCTGCAGATGGCACTGGAAAGCAGCAGACGTTTCAATGTCCTCACCGAGCGGCTGCCCATCGGAATTGAATTTAGAAAAAGCGGTGGATTGGTGGTCATCGAGACCGAGGCTCAATATGAGGCAATCCACCGTTACGTAATCGAACAACGGAGAAACGGCCTTGAGGTGAACTTACTGGATGCTGAAGAGTTAAGATCGATTGAGCCGCATCTTTCAGATCGTCTTTTGGGAGCTGCCCATTCGTCGATGGACGGCAAGGTAAATCCAATGGCTTTGACCAACGGATTTATTCAAGCGGCCAAGGCGTTGGGTGCGGATATTCTAATGAATACATGCGTGACGGATATCGAGGTGAGGGGAAATCGGGTTCGGTCGGTCCGGACAAATCATGGAGAGATTGAAACAGAAATCGTGATTAATGCCGCCGGTATATACGCTCCTGAGATAGGCCGCATGGTGGATCTTCACGTCCCCATTAAACCCAGGCGGGGCCAGCTCTTGGTGATGGAAGCTGGGCCGAAGATTCTATCACACTGTCTGATATCGGCAAACTACATTACCGCCAAATTTAATCCTGAATCGACAAACAGCGGAGATGAAGGTGTATCCATGGATCAAACATCCAACGGGACCCTATTATTGGGTTCAACGAGAGAATTTGTGGGTTTTGACCGGCGCAACACGTTGAGCGCCATGAAACGGATTGCCGCCCAGGCCCCCCGGATCCTTCCACGCCTGAAACAGATGAAAGTGATTCGAGCCTTTGCCGGCCTGCGACCCTACACTACGGATGGTCTCCCTATTCTGGGTGAGGTTAAAGCCGTTAAAGGCTTTATTATGGCAGCCGGTCACGAAGGAGACGGTATTGCACTTTCCCCCTACACCGGCGAATTGATTGCACAACTGGTTGTAGATGGGAAGGCAGATATACCGCTCTGCGATTTCTCACTGGAGCGGTTTTGAAACCGGTTTTATGAAAGTTTATTTAAAACCCACCTCTCAATCGCTTTTTCCATAATATGCTCAGCAGGGTTGAAGTTAGGATCTTCTCTGCCGGCAATTGTATACTTTAAAAGCAAAAGAGACTCTAGGGTACGTGAGGAGTAATGTTGAGCAAATCCAAATTGTTTAAACAGCTTAACAGCACTATCATAAATTATACCCCCATTCATTTCATATAAACATTCGCCAACTCCTTCTTCTTTCCACTTTTTTTGATCAAAACCTTTCCAATGTTCAGTTGGATCAAAATGAATTTTTCCATCTGATAAGTAATTGACTTCAATAAAGTATTTTAATAATTCGCTCATTCCTGACCTGAAATCTTTTGATATGGAAGTTTTGGAAAGAAAATGCATGCAAATATGAAATCCAACTTCCCTTGTGATTTCATCAATTCTTTCAATAGATGAATCTTTTAGTGATTTTGATAAAGAATCCTTACCTGAAATAAATATATGATAGCTGGAATCGTCAAATTCGGGGCCTGTAATATTAAGTGTCGGTCGATTTAAAGGATCATAGTTTTTCAATATGGGGTGTTTTTTTATTGAATTTAAGAATTCTAATTTCCCAGCTTTTTCTTGTATTCGGTTATAAAAAGCGTTTATTGCTGAAGCATGAGCTATTGAAGCAAATTGCGTTTCAATATAGACTTTACTCATTAAAACGTCTCCATTATGCGAGAAATTGTAGGGCATCGACTGAACGATGCCCTACATGTAGAAGTTTCGTTTCCCCGGAAACGTTTTATCGTTTTCCCTGCATGAGACTTCCGGTTTTCAAACTGGGCGGATAAAGAATCGTGCCTTCTTTAAGCGTTTGATTCTTATCCGTGTACTGAACCAGGAGAACCGGGGGAGAGGATTGATGCCAGCGTACACCTTGAACACGTTCGAATTTGACCGGACCGTTGAAATTGTCGTAATGGTAGTCTTCAAGGGCCTTGATAATCGCTTCAGGTTCTGCCGAGCCTGCATGATAAATCGCTTCACAAATAATGTTTATCTGACCGAACGCATTGGAAGCTCCGAAGATCGGTTCATCCGCATAGCGTTTTTTATACTCATTTTTAAACCATTCTCCCAGGGCGGTCAGCTTTTGTTTCGGGTGTCCGTAGGAGATGTAGGTCATGTATTTTCCTTTATCCCCCAGATTATCCCAAAAAATGGGCTGAGTGGGAAAATCGTAAGAGACGATCATGGGCACTTCAGGAAAAAGCTTAACATCATAAGCCTGCTTGATGATCAAATAGG
>JAHEHB010000446.1:3084-4425 GCA_024644775.1 Deltaproteobacteria bacterium | reverse complement strand
TCCGTGATAAAGAATGTCTTCAGGAATTTCCTCTGGCAAATAAAAATTGGTATTTTCAGCAACGATACCAACAAATTGATCAGTGAACACTTTTTCTTTAAGGAAATATTGATACGCACTCGAGGGTGAAACCCACGCCACAAGTTCACCCAAATGGTTACCTTTAAAGAAAAACGGGGCTTTGACAAGGATTTTGCTGTCTTTGGCGATGATAGTCGCCTTTTCAGAAAATGGGCTCAATGGCTTGGTAAAAATTTTGTATCGATTTTGCCGGGGCAATATGGTTTGATTGTCGACCAGAGTGTTACCCTCAAGGTCTCTGAAGAGTAGGTGTTCATAAATTTTTTCACCCCCGATGCTTTTGCTTTCAGCCATCCTGTTGAAAAGCTGCTGAATAACGGTTAAACTCACCTGCAACCCATACTTCATCGACATACCCAAAGCTTTGTTCTCAAAATATACTGCCAATCGTCTATTTTCTGCCAAATCGTTTAGATCGTGTCGTCGTTCGATAAAAAAATAGCTAAGAGCCGCCGCCCGTTTTTGCGCCTCTTGTTTGAGGTTTTCTATGTTTTGCTCTTTCAGGTTTACCAATGAACGATAGTTATTGATGAGGAAAAAGCCCAACATTATAATTAAAATGACAAAGAACACCACCAACAAGGGAAATGATATGTCTTTGCGTTTACCCTTTTGCATGAGCATTTATAAATCCTCGACTAAGCGATCAATTTGATGAGAAGAAATCCGGAAAGTAAGAAAAAACATTAGGATAGTATTTTTTTACCAGCTTCCTGTAGGTTCCGTCTGCTTTACATTGTTCGAAAAACCTGTTGAACCTTTTGCGTAGCTTTGGCGAAGTTTTTCTAAATCCCCAAGCCATATTTTGTACGTCTGATATAGGCCCAATTATTTTTATTTCGCCACCCCACTTTTCCAAAGCGATGAGTGCGTCGGGCACGTCTAAGAGGCTGGCTTCAGCCTCGCCATTGATAATAGCAGGGGCGAGTTCATTCAGCTCCCCATCGATGTTTAAGGTTTTGCGGGCGATTTTCTCTATGCCATAGAGCAAAGGATCGAGACAGGTGTTTGCTTTGCCCATCACCTCACGATTTTTTAATACAGTCATCACCGCTTGTATATCCTCTGCAACGCTTTCAGACGGGACAATCGGCTTTATCGAGGAATCAAATCGGGTGACTAGCCAAACCTGGGTTGCAAATGTCGGTAGAGAAAAATTGACCACCTGTTCCCGCCAGGGAAGAATGGTCATTCCGTTGGCGATAATATCGCCCTTAACCGGGACTTTTTCTTCAATAATCACTTTTTCTCCATTTGCTC
>JAHEHB010000446.1:0-3074 GCA_024644775.1 Deltaproteobacteria bacterium | reverse complement strand
GTTTGAATATAACGATACCGTACACCCAAATACTGAGCAAATCGCCTTGCCAATTCCACATCCAATCCGTCTCCACTACCTGTAACAAAGTTCGCATAGGGTACACCAAGATGTCTCAGCTCTCCTCTTTGTTTTATTTCCTCAACATCCATTCCGTTAACCACTGGAGAAGATAAAAAAAGCAACGGTATCAGTACAATGAAACCGATTTTTCGAAAAACTACTTTATTTTTCAAGCTGCACATATTCCGTTTCCCTTATCTAAAAATTTATTAGATCTGATAGAAAAAATTTAATTTCAGACCAATTATCGGTATGTTAACCCTAAAACTTGAATTTTGATTCTATTCGTAAGAACACCGGAAGGTTAAAAGACATGACATTTTAGGCCCAACGGAAACAGAGGAATTTTGACCCAACACCCCGAAACATTCAACCAACATCCTTGGTTCTGTGGCATCATGCGCCATATTTTTGGCGCAATCTGAAGGATATCATATTTACAAAATATCTCTTTAACCCCCCTACATTAATACATTTTCTTTAAAAATAAATCCTAAGCCTTGTATGGCATATCCTTTGCTTCTCCATTCCGAACATCCGGTTATTTTGGCAAAAAACTTTGTTTTCCTTAACTTTTTGTCAGGTTTGCGTTGCGAACGGCAACTTTATGGATTTGTGTGGGCTTTCAGGCGCCGATTTTTCTGGGGTGGGATGAGAGAAAATCATTTTTTAGGAGTATGATCAAATGAGCCGCTACAATAAAAGTGAACCTAGTTATTTTGAGTCTGCTATCGGACGTGCTGCTCGGATGCTTGCAGCCAGTCTAATTCTGGTATTGGTTATTGGAACCAGCGTTTGGGCAAAAGCTCCTGAAAGCATCGAAGTGTCGGGTAGTGATCTTACGGAACTCAGTCTGGAAGATCTAATGAATATTGAGGTAACATCCGTATCCAAAAAGAGCCAGAGGCTTGCCGACGCACCGGCAGCGGTCTTTGTGATCACCCAGGAAGACATTCGCCGATCCGGGGTAACCAGCATCCCCGAGGCCCTGCGCATGGTGCCGGGGCTTCAGGTCGCCCGCATTAACGCAAACACCTGGGCCATAACCGCCCGGGGTTTCAATGGCCGTTTTGCCAACAAATTGTTGGTGCTCATGGACGGACGCAGTGTTTATACGCCGATATTTTCCGGGGTATTTTGGGATGTTCAGGATACCTTGATGGAAGATATCGATCGGATCGAAGTGATCCGGGGCCCCGGGGCCAGTCTCTGGGGCGCCAATGCCGTAAACGGGGTCATCAATATCATCACCAAGGCAGCCAGAGAAACTCAGGGAGGGCTGGTCTCTGCCGGGGGCGGGACCGAAGAAAGGGGTTTTGGCAGTGTCCGATATGGAGACAGTCTCGGCGAAAGTGCCCACTACCGAATGTATGCCAAGTACCTGAATCGGGACAGTTCGGTCGATGCTTTTGGAAAAGAGGGAAAAGACGATTGGGACATGTTGCGCGGCGGTTTTCGAATGGATTGGGACGCATCAGACCGCAATCTGCTGACGGTTCAGGGCGATATCTACAGAGGGGATTCCAGTGGCGAGCTAACGGAATTCTTTCCCACCTTCCCGTTTATTTCTACGATTGAAGATAAAAGTATTAATAGCGGCGGCAATATCCTGGCGAAATGGAAGCATACCATTTCCAATACATCAGACACGGAATTGAAATTCTACTATGACCGGGAGCAACGGGATACATTTTACGTAAACACCGTTGATCTCGACTTCCAGCACCGGTTTATGCCGTTTGAGCGGCATGAAATCATTTGGGGGCTGGGCTACCGGTACATTAACGATAAATTTGAAAACAGGTTTTCGTTTTTTTTTGAACCTCAAAGCCGCAGCGTCGATCTTTTCAGTGGGTTTGTTCAAGATGAGATCACGCTTTTCCCGGACAAACTTCGGTTAACGGTGGGCTCAAAATTTGAACACAACGACTTTACCGGGTTTGAGATCCAACCCAACGCCCGCATCCTGTGGACCCCTGCTGAGGACCACTCGGTCTGGGCAGCCGTATCCCGTGCGGTCAGAACACCATCTCTGGGCGAAGAAGATGCACGGGCCATCAATGGGGTTGTTTTTCCGAACACACTTTTCCCGGGATCTCCTGTAACCTTTGTGACACTGAACGGCACCCGTGATTTTGAATCGGAAGCGCTTATCGCCTATGAAGCCGGATACCGCTTTCAACCCATCGAGGGGCTTTCTACGGATATTTCTGTTTTTTATAACGACTACGACAATCTTCGGACCATTGAACCGATAGACCCTTTTACCTTTACCGCCGGTAACAACATGAAAGGGGAGACCTATGGTGTGGAGCTCGCCGCTGATTGGCGCCCCTGCGATTGGTGGCGCCTGCAGGGCGCATACACCTATCTTCAGATGGCGTTAAAGCTGGATGCAGACAGCAGAGATACTCAATCGAAAATGGCAGAGGATGAAATTCCCCATCATCAGGCTTCCCTGCGTTCTTCCGTTGAGTTGCCGGCAAATCTTGAGCTGGATTTATGGCTGCGGTATGTCGATGAGCTTTCTGCCCAGGAGGTAGATGATTACCTGACGCTGGACATGAGGGTGGGATGGAAGCCGATTAAGAATCTTGAGGTATCGCTGGTGGGCCAGAACCTGCTGGAAAACCATCATCCGGAATTTAGACCCGAAATACTGGGTGTTCCACCGGCGGAAATCGAACGAGGCGTTTATGGCAAGATTACTTGGGGGTTCTAAAATAGCTTAATTGCGTAATTGAATAGCGGGGATTTGGTTTTAATAAAATCTACTTTTCCTTATCTTAAATGACTTATGATGCGAAAGACGACTATATTGTACGTTGCAGCTTTTCTTTTCTTGGCAACGATCATAGGGACAAATGCATTATCAGAAACACCGGTACCTCGCGAATATATCGTAAAAGCGGCATTTCTGTACAACTTTGCAAAATTTGTCGAATGGCCGGCAGATGCCTTTCCGGATGAGCAGTCTGACTTTGTGCTGGGTATTTTTGGTGAAGACCCTT
>JAHEHB010000445.1 GCA_024644775.1 Deltaproteobacteria bacterium | reverse complement strand
AAAGAATCCGATTACAGGAAAATGGTACATCAATTACGATAGGGCAATCAAATGGATCGATAATCGATATGTTCGGATACAGGTTGCCACGGATATAACAAAACAAAAAGAAGCCGAAGAGGCGTTGAAGTATACCAATGAAGCGTTAGAAAAAAGAGTCGTCGAGCGTACATTAGAGCTGGCAAGAGCGAAAGAAGTCGCCGAGTCCGCCACCAAAGCAAAAAGCGATTTTCTGGCGAATATGAGTCATGAGTTACGCACACCGTTGAATCATATCATTGGTTTCACAGAACTTGTTTTGGATAATAATTTCGGAAAATTAAATGATATCCAAAAGGATTATTTAACGGATGTCCATGAAAGCAGCAAACATCTGCTTTCGTTGATTAACGAAATTCTAGATCTTTCAAAAGTTGAGGCCGGCAAATTGGAATTAGAGGGTTCGGAAATAGCCATTAAGGAACTCCTCGTTAAAAGCGTGACCATGATAAAAGAAAAGGCGTTTAAACATGGAATCCAAATTAATACGGATTTCGATGATGTTCCGGCAATTATCATGGCAGATAGATTGAAGCTAAAGCAGATTCTATATAATCTTCTTTCCAATGCCGCAAAGTTCACCCCCAATGGCGGAACAATTACCTTATCTGCGCACCCGCTATCTTCTAAGAATGGAAATTTGATCACAAAGAGCGGGAGAAAAATCGATATGTCAAAAATCAAACAGACAGGAAGAAAAAGTTGCGATGATTATTTGGAAATTTCAGTATCAGATACGGGTATCGGAATCGAAGCGGATGATATTGAACGTGTTTTCAAGCCTTTTGAACAGGTAGACAGCTCTATTCGACGCAAATACAAGGGCACAGGATTAGGGTTGTCTTTGACAAAAAGCTTGGTTCAACTCCATGGCGGTGCAATCTGAGCAGAAAGCAAAGGGGAAGACAAAGGAAGTACCTTTACATTTGTCCTTCCGGTTAATACGGATTAAATTTACACGAGAGAGGTAGGGCAAATGTTATAGTCAGAAGGCACAGCAATTCTGCAAAACATCTCTTTAATCCTCCGACATTAAACCATCCTCATCACTATCGAATGCTTTCACTCCTGCAGTGAGTCTGATTATTTTTAATCGTTCTTTCTTTGTTAAAAAGATTATGAAATGATAATGTTAAAATAATATTCTTATCCTGTAATTTGCACGGACAAAATTCAATCATACCAATGCGCCTTCAGGCCATAGGAGGTAAACATGACAGGCAAACGGATTTTTATCAGTGATATTCATTTGGGGGATGATGTTCGCTACACGGATCCTGTACCCGATCGACGAGCTCGATTTTTCCCTTCCAAGCATCGGGATCGCCTGTTATATTTTCTCGAAAAACAGATCATACCTGAAAAAAATAACATCAAGGACCTTGTACTTTTAGGAGATATATTCGATACCTGGGTATGCCCTTTCGATGCCCTCCCGCCAACATATAATTCTATTTTTTGCAGCCAAGAAAACAAACCGGTTTTGGATAGTTTGCGCCAAATTGCCGCTTCGAATATCAATCTGTGCTACGTCAACGGCAATCACGATTATGATCTAACAGACACCAAGATTCAAAAGGCGATTCCTGGAATCATCACAAAACCTGAAGGCTACGAAGATGTAGAATTGGGCCTATATGCTGAGCATGGACACCGCTTCACGCTGTTCAACCAGAGTTATCCGGACGTGGCAAACGGACTGCCGATTGGCTATCCGATTACGCGACTGGCTGAGCACTTGGGGGGTTACGTAAGAGGTTTCAAGGATTTAATCGGTTACCTTGACGATGCTTATGATTTGGTGTCCGGACGCGATAATATCTTCGAAGCAATAATTGAAGGGTTGGCTGAGCGCGCCGGTGCTAAACAAATTATTATGCCAGGACAGAAACCGATTTTCGTCGATCAGGTAAAATCCTTATATAAAAACCTGGCGTATCATGACGAGCCGTTTAAAGTTGGCAGAAAACTCGCAAACGAGGGAGATTTGGAGTTATTCGGCGACCGGTTGTGCAAACAATATGGGCACAAGGTCGTTGTGTTCGGGCACACCCATGACGCCAAAATTGATAAAGATTCCCTGTTAGTCAAAGACCGTGTGTATGTCAATTCCGGCAATTGGTGTGGAAAGGAGGCACATTGCGTGGTCGTTGAACCGGGAGAAAACCGTAAAACGAGGACTTCTTTACTATCTATAGATGCGGCCGGAGAGATCGTGGAAGATGAAAGTAGCAAGATACAAGTTTAGGGTAGGCCGAAAAATTAGCTGTCGCTACCAAAAATTTATCTGTTGCACTGTAACGCGGCGGACCATGTATTTTGCGAACGTGGTCCGGCAGACATCGACACTGGGGGTGCGAAACTTGTGGAGTAACTTCCAGACACTGAAATCTGGGTCCTGCGGGCGTGAAAACCAATAATATGGTCTTCATATCGGCCTTCCGCACCGGCTATCTATGAAGTACTGCTTTTACTGCGTCGATCACATCGGATACGCTTGGCAGCACGAAATCTTCCAAGGGCGGAGAAAAGGGAATCGGTACGTCCTTGGCCGCGACCCTTAAGACCGGCGCATTCAGATAATCGAATAGGTCACTCTGTATCCTCGCCACCAGCTCGGCGCCAAATCCGCCGGTGAGAGGCGCTTCATGGACGACAATCGCCCGTTGTGTTTTTTTGATGGACTCGACAACCGTATCCATATCCAGCGGCTTGAGGGAGCACAGATCAATGATTTCCGGATCGATTTCCATTTGAGTGAATTCATCGACTGCCTCCTTGCAGAGATAAAAGCCCGAGCCGTAAGTCAATATTGAGACATCTGTCCCCTCACGCTTTACGTTAGCTTTGCCTAACGGGATGATGAAATTCGGATCTTCGGGTACCGGACCTTCCTTTGGAAAAAGTTTCTTGTGCTGAAAAAACATAACCGGATCATCGTCGCGGATAGCCGCCTTGATCAGGCCCTTTACATCTGCGGGCTCGCTGGGAACAACCACTTTTAGCCCCGGTGTGTGGACAAACCACGCTTCCAATGACTGAGAGTGCTGGGCCGCCGCTCTTATACCTGCACCATCCGGGCACCAGAAAACGATGGGCAGTTTGACTTGACCGCCAAACATGTAACGAATTTTAGCGGCTTGATTGCAGAGTTCATCCATGCCACAGGTTACAAAGTCAGAGAAATGGAAATCGACAATCGGTCGCATACCGGTTAGAGCCGCCCCCACGCCACATCCGGCGATACAGGTTTCGCTGATGGGAGTATCGAGTATCCGACCCGGAAATTTCTCGGGGATACCCTTGAATTGACCGAATATACCGGCATGGACGACCAGATCTTCACCCAATATAAATATCGTTTCATCCCGATTCATCTCCTCGTGAAGCGCTTCGGCCAGGGCGTCCGTGGCACTGATAATCCTATCCGACATGTTGGTGTACCTCCGTGGTGTCTTTATGAATTGACAAACAAATCATCTAAAGCCTCTTCAGGTTTTGGCAAAGGGCTTTCTTTGGCATACGCGACCGCCGCATCCACTTCAACTTTTATTTCGTTCCAGAGTTGACGCTTATTATCCTGTGTTAGTATCTTATCTTTCATCAAGGTCTTTTCAAAACGTTCGATGGGATCGTTTTTCTTTTGCCAGGCCTCTACCTCCTTTTCCGTGCGATACCTCTGAGGATCCCCCTCGAAATGTCCTCTGAGGCGATATGTCTTATTTTCCAAAAAAGTAGGGCCCTTCCCTGCCCTGGCGCGCGCGATCGCTTCCTTGGCTGCCTCACGCACCGCCAAAATATCGTTTCCATCCACAACAGTGCCGGGTATACCGTAGCCGGCTGCCCGGGCACAAATATCACCGATCGAGCAGGAATAGCTTTGCGATGTCGTTGATGCATATTGGTTGTTCTCCACCGCAAAAATCACCGGTAACTGCCAGATAGCGCACATATTCATGGCTTCGTGAACCGTGCCCCGGTTGGAGGCGCCATCGCCAAAAAAAACAACTGCCACCTGATCCGTCTTCCGCATCTTAATCGACAAACCGGCACCTGTCATAATCGGAAGTCCTCCGGCGACGACACCGTTGGCCCCCAGGATGCCCAAAGAAAAGTCAGCGATGTGCATTGAGCCGCCTTTTCCCTTGCAATATCCGGTGGCCTTACCGAACAACTCTGCCACCATGGGTTTCAAATCTGCGCCTTTGGCAATAATATGACCGTGTCCCCGGTGGGTGGTACTGATGTAGTCATCCGCACGCAATGTAGTGCACACGCCCACCGCCGACGCTTCCTGACCGATGGAAAGATGAATAAAACCGGGAATTTCTCCAGCAGCAAAATACTTTTCAGCCATGGTTTCAAACTGCCGAATTTTAACCATGGTTCGATAC
>JAHEHB010000444.1 GCA_024644775.1 Deltaproteobacteria bacterium | reverse complement strand
CAACCGGAGTTTTGTGGCGAGTGGGAGGCGTATCTGTTACAAAAAACACAGAAACCCAAACCCCAAAAAAAACGACAAACCCAACTTAAATTGTTGGGATAAGAATTGCGAAGCGGAGCCTTTGATCCTACTTTTGAGCACGACAGTTATCCCGGCAAAGGAAGAAAAAGAATGAAAAGATCGGGAAAGGAAATTTTACTGGTCTCAGCCCTTATGGTTATCTTGGGATTGGTGTTTACATATCCCTTAATTCATCATTTCAATACAGGGATCCCGTTTTCCAAAATTTCAGGTGGTACCATTAGCTTTGATAAACCGGGGGATCATCTTCAGATCTTTTACTGGTTTTGGTTATTGAAAGATAATCTATTCGGGGGATCTACGTTTTTTACGAATCCCTACGAGTTCAATATGATCGGCAAGCAGATGGGGCAACATTATTCCATGTTTCCCATGTCTCTTATCTATGTGCTGCTGACCCCTTTTGGAGATATTTTTGCGTACAATGGAACAATTATTGCCGCTTATGTTTTAACCGGTCTGTTTATGTATCTGTTTGGGATGTTTTTTACGGGCTCGCGGACGGCTGCCTTTTTTTCAGCTTTAATCTTCACTTTGGCTCCGTTTCGGCACGGTCAACTCACCGGCGGTCATTTAAACGGATTTATATTCTTCCTGTATCCATTGATTCTTTACCTTTTTGAAGTGTCTTTAACAAAAGGCCGGTTGCGTTATTCCATTCTCTGTGGGATCTGCATCTTTTCATTGGCTTTGATGGAACTTCATCTCATCTATTACCTGTTTCTTTTTTTGAGCATATATATTCCGTTTCGTCTCTTTTTTTTTGTAAAACACGATGAAGTTGAAACACCCTTTTATCCAACTGTCGGTCGATCCCCAGGGCGTTCCTTCAAGCGTCCAGTCTGGCGCCCCTTCTGGTTAGATCGATTTCAAGGCGCAGCGGTTTTCCTACAGCTGGGCGCGGCAATAACCCTCGTGGTTTTTGCACAAATGGTGCTCTGTTATGTGAACAAAACTCCTTTTCTAAGCACAGACTTTTTACTTGCGTTGATTATCTACTCGTTTGTTGGTGTTATTTTTGGGATATTTGTCTCTTCTCTTTATCCACTGGTTACCTCATTAACATTCAAAGAAGCATATACCGTCGATGCCATCAGCAATTTACCCATTTATGGGCTACTCGTATTTGCCGTACAGTTTTTCTTTTTTATCCCCCATCTGATAAAAATATTGATCGTTTGTGTTTTCGGAGCGATCGGTTTTCTAAAAATATATTTTCTCATCAAATTTAGAAATTTTACGAAAGGCGGATTCTTTGAACAGTTTCATCCGAATCTAAAGAGAATTCTTTTCATCTTGTCACCCATCCTATTTTTTATGATTGTTTCGGCTGGTTTTCTCATGTTCCGAAAAATGGCGCTGCTGTCAGGTGCCACTGTGGAGGGGGGACGCGCCATATCAGAGGTAAAGCTCTATAGTCCGGAGCTAAAACATGTATTTCAAAAATTTAACACAGCGGTTGAGAGGAATATATATATCGGACTGATTCCGGCCATCGTCGGTTTATTCACGATGATTCGACTTATCGCGCAGCTGTTTCAAAAGAAACCATCGATTCAAAAACAAGACATGGCCATCATATCTTTTTTTTCATTGGTTTTTGCACTGAGTTATTTGGTTGTTCTCGGCTTTTCATTTGGCGATTTGTCGCTATACACGTTGCTTTATAATTATTTTCCGTTTTTCCATTACCAGAGGGTTCCTCCTAGAATCATTATTCTGTCCTTTCTGGCACTTTCCATTCTTTCTGCATACTTCATTCGATATTTTCAAATCAGAGGTATTCTTCGAAGTCGGCTTTTTTATACGATGAGCACCTTTTTAGCCATAGGTGTCTTGATCGATTATCACAACCTTCAGCCCGTCGCGATAACGGCATTGTCCGGCAAAAAAGAGATATACAAGCACATAAAATCAGTAGATAACGATACAGTTCTTTTGGAGATACCATTGTGGTCCGGAGACAACTCGAACTCTTCTCTTTATGAATATTTTGCTACCCTCGATCAACTAAAAAGAATCAATGGTTACTCCCCGGTAGTTTCACAAGAATATCTCGACACCGTTTATGCACCGTTGTCCAGCCTAAATTTCGGGGAGATGGGTAAAGAGCAATACCACCTTTTGAAAAAAATCGGTGTAAAATATTTGACCGTTCATGATAATGCCGTAATTTTCCCTTCGATATCACCCCTCTGGGATCATCGCGCTTTCTGGACGGTTCGAAGGTTGATGAACTCCTCAATGATAGAGTATATTAAAAAAGACACACATCGAGATATCTACTTGTTTAAACTAAAAGAAGACATTTCAAATTCTTTTGATAATACAGACCGATCCAAAAATTACTACCATATCCCCATTTTTATGGATGCGGTAAAACTTCCTAGACTAACAGGAAAAAATTATTTCGATTCACAAATTCAAAAAGAGGTTGTCTGGGCAGGCGTTCATAAAGATCATGAAAATTATCTAACCTATGGTCCCTATAACTATTTCACAAAAGGAGACTACATCGTTTACTTCAGGCTGAAGGCTGCAGCCAACGGCCTGTCGGACCCGGTTGCCCGAATCGAAGTGTCAAATCCAGTATTAAATAAGGGAAAAATCGCGTCTCAATCTATTCTATCACAAAGAGATATTCGGGGGACCGATTTCCCCGAAACAGAAACCTACCATGATTTTTACCTCTCCATTTCACTTCCTGAAAAACAGCGGCTTGAATTCAGAACGTGGTTTTACAGAAAGACGGATATTTGGATCGAAAAAATCGTTTTAGCGACCTCCGATTCCACGGAGCTTCAAAAAGGTTTCGAGGCCGAATGGCTTATGGGAGATATCGGTGAGGTCAAAACCGATCCGGCGGCATCTGAGGGCAAAGCCCTGTTTGCCGATGTCGGTATGTATTCGCCCAATTATCTATTCTATGGTCCGTATAGAAGATTTCCAGCCGGAAAATACCGGGTGTCATACCGGTTAAAAATTGATGCGTCTTCGGCCAGCGAAAACGATGATATCCTCGATGGTATCGCTCAAATGGATATTGCTTCGGATATGAACCGAAATATCCTGGCTGCCCGTCTTGTCGATTGGGAAGATTTTAAATCCAAGGGTTACATTTGGATACCGCTGGATTTTATTCTTAATCAAGACAACGACCTTAGTTTTAGACTCATGTATAACAAAAAGGTAAATCTTTGGGCAGATCGAATCGAAATCACCCCTATGGAATAACCGTACGTTGATTTCGGGCCAACATCATTTGTGATTGGGCATCGGACAGTGATCATTCGACAAAGTTTTGTCGGCTTTAAGGCATTAAGCGCCTAAACATCTGATGAAGTCGGCTTTTTACGAATTCAGCACCGTTAGTTGACATCCGGTTTCAGTCATGTATCATTAGAAGCCATATGAAACGCGATCTTAAAACGTTGGCACATTCAACCTATGATCTACTTGTCGTCGGTGGGGGTATCACCGGCGCCGTTACGGCATGGGATGCTGTCTTAAGGGGCCTTTCGGTGGCTTTAGTAGATAAAGGCGATTTCGGAGCTGCAACATCCGCGGCTTCCGGGAAAATCATTCACGGGGGCATTCGGTATATGCAATATGGGGCGTTCCATCGCCTTCGGGAGTCTCTGCATGAGCGGATGATCTTTCAAAAAATAGCCCCTCAATTCGTCCACCCTATTCCATTCGTGATCCCGACCTATGGTCATCTGCTGAAAAGCAAAGGCGTTTTGAATTTGGCAATGACCCTGTACGATGCATTGTCCTGGGATAAAATAGACAAGAGAAATCAAAAAGATCCTCAAAAGGCAATCCCTCCACATCGCCCGGTTTCAAAAGAAGACGTGCTTCGATTCTTTCCATACCTGAGCGTAACGGGATTGACAGGCGGCGTCCACTACTACGATTGTCAGATGCATAATCCTGAACGACTGACGCTCTCTTTTCTGCTATCGGCTCATAAGGCGGGGGCAGTTATCGCCAACTATCTGAGAGTAACCGGATTCATAACGGAACAAAATAGGGTCGTTGGCGTAGAAACAGAAGATCGTTTAACGGGTGATCGATTCCCGATACGGGCGAAGATGGTAGTAAATGCTTCCGGCCCATGGGCGAGCACGCTGTTGGAGAACGTGATCCCACCCCAATCGTTTACCACAAAGCGACTTTCCAAAGGTGTCCATATCATCACCCGATCGCTAACGAAAAACGTTGCTCTGGCCTTAAGCGGCAAACAGCGTCACGCAGGTGCTCTCGTGCAACGGGACGGGCGCCATTTTTTTATTATCCCGTGGCGAAATCACAATCTGATTGGTACGACCAATGTTCCTTTCCAGGGGCATC
>JAHEHB010000003.1:9447-41631 GCA_024644775.1 Deltaproteobacteria bacterium | reverse complement strand
CACAGGTCCATCTAATACTCGGCGTCCGTGTTCTGCATTATTAAACAGATAGGGTAGATCCACGATGGAGATCTTATCGTTCCAGGCGGAGAGGGGGCCTGTAGACGTAATGGTAATCTTGAGAGCTCCGGTTTGAACCAATTCTACGAGTGCACGTTCATCTCCCAGTTGAGAGTTGGGGTATTCTTCGAATACATATTTTCCCTGCGTCATTGCATGGACGATCGGGCCCATCATCGAAGCGCCCACCATATAAGGGCCATCTTGCCCGGCGGAGCTACCTACTTTGATGACAATCGGTTTTGGGTTTCTGTGGGTCCAATCCACAGATAATCCGGCAGTTGTGTGACCGATCACAAAGACCATCACCAATACACTGATCAAAACAAATCGGCTTCTCATGACATTGCCTCCTTAAACGTTAATAGGTTAATGTTGCGTTACCAGGGTACCTTACTGTCTTACTGCCAAAAAGATACTTAAATACGTAATATACTCCTTTTTCGATTGTTCGGTCCATTCTAACAAAACGAAATTATTCAGATTCCCTTCACACCTCCTTTCTTTACCTAATTTCTAATTCATTAATGCGTTGGGTATCCAAAGCGTGAATCCGGGAATAAAAACGATCAACAAGAGCGCAACTAAAATGGCTAATAGATAGGGGATGGCTGCTTTGGTGACCTGTAAAATGGAAACACCGGCGATTTGCGAAGCCACGATGGTACATACTGCCACAGGCGGTGTTATCAATCCAATGGCAAGTGAGGTGATGGTAATTAAACCAAAATGGACTTTGTCGATTCCCAATGCTTGAACCAGCGGCATGAACATGGGGACCAGAATGATTATGTTCGCACCTAGATCCATTATGAACCCGGCGAGTACGTAAATCCCTACGATCATCAGCAATAAAAGGGTTTTATTTGCGGTAAGGGTCATCATGAACTTAAATAGTTGCATCGGTATCCGAAAATAGGTGAGCAACCACGCATATAGACTCGCCGAGGCGATAATGAACATGATGGCGGCAGACTGCTTAACGGTTGCAGAAAAGATTCTGGGGAAACGGTCGATGGGCAGTTCCCGGTGAATAAACATTGCAACGATGATACCGTAGATCACCGCAACGATTCCGGCCTCGGTGGGTGTGAAAACCCCCCCTAAAATTCCACCGATAATGATCATCGGCATGACAAGTGCCAGTGCTCCTTCCCTCAGCGCGTTTATCAGGCGGCGAATGCTGAACTTATGGTCGGAAACCCAGTTGTTGCGTTTTGCAATGAGGTAATTGATAGTCATGAGAGATAGCCCAATCAATATCCCGGGCAGCATGCCGCCCAAGAAAAGCCGTATGATGGATGTTCTTGAAGCCAATCCATACATAATCATAGGAATACTGGGTGGAATGATGATTCCAATCACTGAAGAAATCGCTGTGACACTTGCGGCATTCTCCTTTGAATATCCCCCTTTGATCATCATGGGTATTTCCAGAGGGCCGAGGGCAGCGGTATCGGCTACCGCAGCACCCGATATCCCCGCAAAAAACATCGAAGCGACGACATTGATGTGGGCCAGACCTCCGGTGATGGATCCTACGGCAGTATCGGCAACGTTTATAACCCGCCTGGCAACGCCGCCTTCAAACATGATTTGCCCGGCAAGTATGAAAAATGGCAATGCAAGTAAAATGAAAACATCGGTTCCGGTAAAAAGCTTTGCAGCCAGTAAGTTCAGGGGTAAATCGGGATCGACAATGAGCGTGATAGTACATATGGTTGTGAGGGATAGGGCGATGGGCATTCCGAATGCAACCAGAACAAGAAATCCGAAAATCAGCAAAATTGCCATGCAGTTGCTCCTTCACTTCTTCTTTGGAAAAAAAACATAAAACAGCGTGTTTAAGATCATTACAAAGGCGGCAATCGGTATTGCCGCATATGGAATTCCCATGGGCATTCGAAGGGCTGCCGAAGGTTGATTCATGTTGAGCTTTGCAAGGGCGACCCCCTGATATAACATGATACACAGCGGAAATAAGAAAATCAGATAGATCAATATTTCCATCCGTCGCTGCCAATTTAACGAAAATTTTTTTACCAGAATATCGATGCCCACGTGGGCTTTGTCCGCAAAGACAATGGCGGATCCGATCCAGACAATCCAAACAAATAGATAGCGGGAAACTTCCTCTGTCCATGACAAGGGTTTTTCTATCACGAAGCGAAACAGAACCTGAAGAAACACATCGACGACCATAAAGACCATGAGAATCCCCATAAGTCCGGTGAGATATTTATTAATCAATTTAGCGAGCTTCCACATAATGAGCCTACCTTGAATAACGTAATTTTTTCCTTTAAAGGAAACAATTGATAAGGCGAGTTTAAAAGTTAGGGGTTATACACGATATTTAGCTATTAAATCCGTTTGGTATTGTCAATACCTATCTATTCTTCGATCCGTTCGACGGGATTTTTATTTTCGATCGGTATTTCTTGAACGTCTCTTAATTTTCGTTCGATGGCGCGGGTACGGACTTCGGCTTTATCGATGGTACTGCTGGCTTCTTGAAGCTTCTTTTTAGTTACCGCAAGTACATCTCCAAATTTTCCAAACTCTGTTTTGACAATACCCAGCAATTCCCATACTTCACTGGAACGTTTTTCAATGGCGAGCGTTCGAAATCCCATCTGCAAGCTGTTTAGCAAGGCAGCTAACGTCGTGGGGCCGGTAACCGTGACTCTGTAATCCCGCTGAAGCAAATCGCATAACCCCGGCCGGCGCAGCACCTCGGCATACAACCCTTCAACCGGTAAAAACATGATGCCGAAATCGGTCGTATTGGGAGGATCGATATATTTTTCTCTGATGTTCTTTGCCTCTAACCTGATTCGCATCTCCAAGTTTTTGATGGATTTATCAGCAAGTTCCTTATCCGCCGCCTCTTGGGCATCCGTAAGGCGCTGGTAATCTTCCTGGGGAAACTTGGAGTCGATGGGCATCCATACCCCCTGTTCCCTGTCGGTGCCTTGTCCGGGCAATTTGATGGCAAATTCGACGCGTTCGTTGCTGTTTTTTTTTGTTTGCACGTTCATTTCATACTGATCCGGCGTTAGGATTTGTTCCAAAATATTTCCCAGCTGAATTTCTCCCCAGGTACCACGGGTCTTTACATTGGTTAACACTTTTTTTAAATCCCCCACGCCGGTAGCGAGGCTTCGCATTTCCCCCAGACCTTTGTAAACTTGCTCGAGTCGTTCGCTTACCTGCTTAAAGGACTCGCCCAATCGTTTTTCAAGGGTTGATTGCAGCTTCTCATCAACCGTGGCTCGCATTTGTTCCAGTTTTCTGCTGTTGTTTTCCTGCAGAGCACGTATCTGATGTTCCAGTGTTCGCCGCATGGATTCAAGCTTTTCCTCATTAAGCTTGGTCAAATTCCCTATCTGTTTGGAAAAAGAGTCCAGTTGACCCTTTTGCATGCGGGCATTTTCGGTCATTCGTTTTAGAAATGAGTCACTGGTATCTTTCAGGGATTTGCTCAGTTCTTCTCGGGCCAGTTTTGCGCTGCCGGTTGTTTCTTGTCGGTTTCTGGCAACTTCGTCTTTTACGATTGTTTCGGTTTGGGTCTGTTTTTGCTCAAGTCCCCTCAGATGATCTTTGAGTGTGGTAATTCCGCCATCAAGTTTTCGGCGGAGAAGGATCAAAATGAAAACCAGCGTGCATAGGGAGGTTAAAAGGGAAATGATGAGAAGGCGCTCCGTCATTGGGTAATCCTTTATATCATATTGAAAAACGCGCTATGTCGCGAGAAAATAATAGAAAAACTCGATGGTTCGGTCAAGCACGAAGGAGAACACTGCAAACATGATACGATGTTCTTCTTGATATTCGAATCTGGATAAGCTAATCCTAATACCTTAAAATTGCATCCGAAATGTTCATTCATATCAAATGACAAAGGAGTGGAATGGCTGATATCCGAACCACCTATTGGGCTGATTGGTATGTTGAAAAGAAATGCGCCGTACAGGAGGCGATTCAACGTATCAAATCCGGTCAAAGGGTCTATATCGGATCCTCTTGCGGTGAACCCCAGCACCTTGTCAGGGAATTTGCCGAAGCAGCCGAGGGTCTCAAAGATGTCGAAATTGTGCGGTTGCTCGCCCTTGAAACCACCCCTTTAAGCCTTATTGCCAGTAAAACGAAGGGGCACAGCCTCAATATCCGGTCTTTCTATCTTGGCTCAGCCAAACCCAAAGGACTTGCCAGAAACTTGCGATTTATCACGCCGCTGAATCTTTCTGCAGTCCCCAGGCTGTTTAAGACGAGACAATTGCCGATCCATGTGGCACTCGTTCAGGTATCTCCCCCGGATGATTTCGGGTGGATGAGCCTCGGCGTCTCAGTCGATATTACCCTATCTGCAGCAATGTCGGCAGATCTGGTGATCGCCCAGGTCAATTCGAAAATGCCAAGGGTATTGGGTCGAAGTTTTATCCATGTGAACGATGTGGATCTGTTTGTGGAGTATGATGAGGATCTTTTGACAATCGGAGAACAACCCGAATCTGAAGCCGCTTATACCATTGCCCGGCTGATTCCGAGATTGATCGACGACGGTTCAACGATTCAAATTAGTCTCGGCACCACCCCTCAAGCGGTTCTGTTAGCCCTGAAAGATAAAAATGACTTAGGGATTCATACCCAATACCTTACCGATGATATAATGCATCTTGTGGCAAGAGGGGTGATTACGAACCGAAAGAAGGGATTCAACGATGGAAAATTGGTGGCCAGTGCCGCCATTGGCACACAGTCTCTTTATGAATTTATTGATGACAATCCGGGTATTGAATTTCATCCTTCGGATTATGTGAACGATCCCGGGGTCATTTCACGACATCAAAAGATGGTCTCCATCAATGTCGCCATGACCATGGATTTAACTGGACAAGTGGCTGCAGATGCCTTGCCGGTTAATTATTTTTCGGGTGTTACGGGTATGCTCGATTTTATGCGTGGGGCTGCTCAGACAGAAGACGGAAAATCCATCCTTCTACTTGCCTCAACATCTCAACATGGCAAAATCAGCCGCATCGTTCCCATGCTTTCGGATACGGCTGTCGTGGTTCCACGGGGAGATGTGCACTATGTGGTCACAGAATATGGTGCGGTCAATCTGTTTGGGAAAAGTTTCCAAGAAAGAGCCTTAGCGATGATCAGCATTGCGCATCCCGGTTTTCGGGACGAGTTGTTTTTAGAGGCAAAGAAAATGGGCCTGTTCAGTCCCGAGCGGAATCTAAAGGATTCGATTCATGGTGTGTATCCGGTACATCTTGAAGAGATTCGAGAAATCAATAACGAACGGGTCGCCATCCGACCCGCCAAGCCGGTGGATGAGCGTCGGATACAGGAACATTTCTATAACCTTGACAAGGATGATGTGGTGTCGCGATTTTTCCATGAAAAATCATCTTTTTTCCGAGAAGAAGTGGAAGGGATTACCCAGATCGATTATATTAAAAACTTAACCATTGTTGCAGTGGTTGGGGAATTCGGATTTGGTAAAGTGGTGGCCATTGGGGAGTATCTTCTCGATCCGGACAAGAACATGGCTGAAATTGCATTTTCCGTCAGCAAAGATTGGCAGCGAAAAGGTTTGGGTGGAATCATGATCAATAAATTGTCTGAGGCAGCAAAAGAAAACAATATCGATGGCTTTTACGCGTACACGACCCGGCAAAATCAAGGTATGAATCAATTGTTCAGAAGTTTACCATACCGGGTTGAGACGGATGTCGATAATCATGTGCTCATATTAAGATGTAAGTTTGATTGAAAGGATGCTCGATACTGGATGTTTGCAACAAAGAATTCTATCTAAAAGGAAATTTACATAAATATGCATCAAATCTTATTTCTTCCCCATAAAAAAAAGGTAACCGTTGCCGATGGAGAAAGCCTTATTCGCGCTGCGTTGGAAGCCGGTGTACACATTAATGCATCCTGTGGCGGCGAGGGTGTATGCGGTAAATGTCGGGTCATCGTTGAAGATGGAACGGTGGAAGGTGGCATTACCGAAAAACTGAACCGAGAGGATCAGGAGAAGGGATATCGGCAGGCCTGTTTGGCAAAAGTAAAAAGCGATCTGGTCGTTCGGGTACCTGTAGAATCTGCCATAGATGCCAAGGTACTGAACTTGCAAGCGACACCACGGAAAACGGCTCGTATTCGACACATCAACCTTGAAGAACTCAAAGAAAAGGGGCTTTTTGTCCCCCCGGTAGAAAAGATATATCTGGAGCTACCGGAGCCTACGGTACAGGACAATCTACCGGATGTCACCAGGCTTGTGAGCTATTTAAAGCTTAACCATGATGAACATCGACTTGAGGTTGAGCTTTCGATGATCCGAAAGATACCTTCGGCGATGCGAGAAGACGACTTCAAAGTAACCGCAACCCTTGCCCGTCCGGTTCGAGATATGGGAAAAACCCGTATCATAAATGTGCAACCCGGTGATGCAACCGACAGAAATTACGCCATCGCCATGGATATCGGAACCACCACCATCTATGGCCAGGTCATCGATCTAAAAGCCGGTGCGATTCTAAGCCAATACGGCGACTTCAACGGACAGATCAGTTATGGAGAAGATGTGATCAGCCGGATTGTTTATGCCGAAAAACCGGAAGGATTAACGAAACTGAATGAAGTCGTTATAAAAACCATCAACAGCATCCTAAGGCGAATTATCAGGAAAGCCGGCATCGGTCCGGATGAGATCTCCACCATCACCCTTGCAGGCAATACCACTATGACACAGCTAATGCTGAAAATTGACCCTCGCAGTATCCGGCGGTCTCCATACGTGCCGGCTGCCACCCTCTATCCGCCTATTCGTGCTGCGGATTTGGGAATGGAATTGGGCGACCCTGTTACCGCTCTGGTGTATCCCGCAGTATCCAGTTACGTGGGGGGATGGGATCCGGTATGTATCGCACCGAAGAATTAACGCTATATATGGACATTGGGACCAATGCTGAAATTGTAATCGGAAACAAAGACTGGCTGGCGTGTGCGGCTTGTTCGGCGGGTCCTGCCTTTGAAGGCGGTGGAATTAAGTTGGGCATGCGCGCGACAGAGGGGGCCATTGAAGATTTTTCCATCGATCCGCTCACCCTCGAGCCGATGAACATCACCATTGGCAGCGTAAGACCGAAGGGTATTTGCGGCTCAGGTCTGATTACCGCTGTTGCCACTATGTTTGAAATGGACATTATCGATAATCTTGGTAAGTTCAACCGGAATTTAAGCACTGATCGGATTCGGGAGACGGATGGCATCTGTGAATATGTGCTGGCCTGGGCGGCCGAGACCCAGATTGATCGAGATGTCGTACTGACAGAGCCGGATATTGAAAATCTTATTCGGGCGAAGGGTGCCATGTACAGCGGCTGTATGACGCTCCTTGAAGAAGTGGGACTGAGTGTTCAGGATATCGATCGGATTATAATTGCGGGCGGGTTTGGTAGTTACGTGGATTTGGAAAAGGCGATGACAATTGGGTTGCTCCCCGAGACCGATCCGGAAAAGGTTACGTTCATCGGTAACGGCTCCTTGATGGGGGCTCGAATGAGTTCGCTGACCAATCGTATACGAAAAGATGTGGTAGAAGTTACCAAGAAAATGACCAACTTCGAACTCTCTGAAACGCACTCTTACATGGATAATTATGTGGCGGCCCTCTTTTTGCCTCATACGGACTTGGATCAATTCCCAAAGCTGAAAGCGCGACTCCAAGCCCGAAAAGAAATGAAAAACTAAATCGAAATTCCGGCGGATTTAAATTCACCTAGAATCACGTCATTTAGGCACGTAATTACTTGGATATGCTTATATTCGATTATTTTTCGGAATCATGGAAATTCCAAGCACCAAAACACAAATACCAAATAAAAATCAATGACCAAAATACAAAATTCAAAACATTCAGATCGGCCACGAGATACTAGATAACTCATTAGAATGTTTCGATCATTGGATATTGGAATTTGGATATTGTTTGAAATTTGAGTATTGGAATTTGGGATTTTTAGCCTACTTACGGAGAATCAAATTGCTTTCATTTGGCTGGGTTAAGAACTACTTTGACGTTACCATGAAAATCCCCCTCTTTTTATTGACAAATAAAATTGATGGATATAATCTACAGTCTTTTTTAAAAATAGCGTTTCTTCGTAAAAAAATTGTCACTTTATCTATAGGATTAATATCTACCGTTGTAGATTTTTGATAAAATTTTTTTTGAAAAGGAGGTGTATAGTTTTTCGTAATCATTCGTAATTATTTGATATTTTTTATTGGTCGATTTTATATTTAGATATTAAATTTAAAGGAGGCAAAATTGGGTTTTGAAGCTTACAAAGAATCTTATACCGGCAGTATAAAGGAGATTACGCTGGGAAAAGGAGATAAGGCGGTAACCGTCGGAGGGGAGACATCCTATCCTTTTTATGCGTTCGAAGGAGAAATGCCCAACAAGCCCAAAATTGCAATGGAAGTGTGGGACATGGAGCCGGAGGATTGGCCTGAGTCTGCGTTGCTTCCCTTTAAGGATGTCGTGTCAGACCCGGCTTCCTGGGCCAAGAAATGTGTAGACGAGTATGGCGCTGATATGATTGTACTTCAGCTGAAGAGCACCGATCCAAACACGCAGGATGTGTCTCCGGAAGCGGCGGCAACCACCGTTAAAAAAGTTCTTGAGGCGATCGATGTGCCTCTGATCGTGTGGGGGACTGCAAATGTTAAGAAAGATGAAGAAGTCTTAAAAAAAGTTTCTGAAGAGTGCCAGGGTGCGAATCTGATTCTTGGACCTGTGGAAGATAAAAACCACAAGGGTATCGGTGCCAGTGCCATGGGATTTGGGCATACGATCATTTCATCTTCCCCCATTGATGTGAATCTCGCCAAACAGGTTAATATTCTCCTTGAAAACTTGGGAATGCCGATGGACCGAATGGTCATTGACCCGACCACAGGAGGACTCGGCTACGGACTCGAATATTCCTATTCAGTGATGGAACGTATCCGAATGGCAGCTCTCATCCAAGGAGATGACAAGTTGCAGCTTCCCATTGTCAACAATCTTGCAAACGAAATTTGGAAGTGCAAGGAGGCAAAAGAGAGTGCCGAAGCCGCTCCCACCCTCGGCGATCCGGAAAAGCGCGGCATTCTCATGGAGGCTGTTGGGGCCATCAGTTATCTGATGGCCGGTTCAGATGTTTTGATGATGAGACACCCTGAGTCGGTCAGACTTGTTCGGGCGTTTATTGATTTGCTAAGTGCCGGCGGTGAAGCGACCGATGTCGTCGGCATTGAAAAGAAGCTGGATGCCGTGGATATTGATTTGGCGGCATTGTCACCCGAACCGGATCTCGCTATCGAAGAAGACAAACCGAAGAAAGCAGCTCCGGTAAAGAAAGCCGAATCAAAACCAGAGCCTGCCAAACCCGTCGCCAAGGAGAAGGTGGCTGCTGCACCGGAAAAGAAAGCAGCTGTCAAGGAAGCGAAAGTAGACGCAGAGGCTGAAAAGGCTGCTAAAGAAAAAGTCGATGTCGAGGTAGTGGCAAAGGCTGAAGCCGAGGCTAAAGCGAAAGCTGAAGAAGAAACCAAAGCTCGGGCGGAAGAAGAAGCACGAAGAAAGGCTGAAGAGGAGGAACGGGCGATAGCCGAAGCTGAAGCCAAAACAAAGGCTGAGGCCGAGGCAAAGGCACAGGCCGAAGCTGAAACCAAAGCGAAGAGAGAATCCGAGGAAGCGGTTATCCGTGAACAGCGCCAGAAAGAACGCGAGGAACTCGCACGAAAGCGAAAAGCCGCGGTTACCGCCGATGATAAAGAGTCGCTGAAAGAACGGAAAGCGCTTGAAAAAAAGCGAAAAGCGGCAACAAAGAAGAAAAAAGCAGCAGCACCGGTCGAAGAAAAAGATCCACTCGACAACATGTTGGCTCGATTAGATCGCATTCACCGGCGTGAGGCATAGATTTATCGCAATTACAAATTAAATATTATCCTAAAGTAAGGAGACAGGAAGAATGTCAAGACTCGTTGCATTTGCCGCCATCCAGGGTGGCTATAACATCCTCTCGAAGACAGAGGGATTTTACAAGAGGGCGCTGGAAACCCACGACGCGACCACCAAGGTCGGATTCCCAAACACGGCGTATTATTTACCGGTTATTTATTCCCTTCTGGGTACCAAGGTGGAAACCCTTGAAGACATTAAAAAGCCGCTCGATTTTGCCCGTGGGCTGCTTCCACCGCATGTCAAGGGTGTTAATCATCTGCCGTATCTAGGACCCCTTTTGGATGCCGGAATGGCGTCCCTTTTTGCTTTTGAGATTCAGGAAGCACTCCGGTATTTGGAAGATCCTGATTTTTATCTACATTCAGAAGAGCCCGATATCGAAGCCGGAAAGATCTGGCTTGGGGCTGCCGATGATACGGTGTTTCGGAAAAGAGGCGTTGAATTTGTGGACGGCACTGCTCCGGGATTTGCCGCGATTGTGGGAGCGGCACCGGATCCCGAAACTGCCAAAGAAATTGTGGAAGAGTATCAAAAGCGCAGCCTCTATATCTTTCTTGCTGCCGGTCATAATGGAACCGATGTTACCCATCAGCTGCTTGAAGCAGGCGTTCAGATTGGGTGGAATACGAGAATTGTACCCTTTGGCCCGGATATCTCGTCGGCCATATTTGCCCTTGGATTTGCCAATCGCGCAGCCATGGCGTTCGGTGGCGTTCAGCCGGGTGATTACAAACGTATCCTGATGTATAATAAAGATCGTATTTTTGCGTTTATTAATGCGCTTGGAGATGTCGGAACCGAATGGGGAGCCGCAGCAGCAGGAGCCATAAACTGGGGATTCCCGACACTGGCCGACACCGATATTCCGGAAGTTCTTCCCACCGGCGTTTGCACCTATGAACATGTGGTTGCGAACGTGTCTCATGAGGAGATGGTGCAGAAATCGGTTGAAGTCAGAGGGTTGAAGGTTACGGTTTCCTCCATTGAGATTCCGTGCTCTTTCGGCCCTGCCTATGAAGGTGAGCGCGTCCGAGGCGCCGATCTATATGCCCAAACCGGTGGCGGGAAAGCCCAGTGCACCGAACTGGTTAAAATGGCGGACATGAACGAAATCGAGGATGGAAAGACCGTAGTGATCGGCCCGGAACTTGAAAAAATTAAAGAGGGCGACAATTTTCCTTTGGGCATTTATGTTCAGATCGCCGGTCGAGAGTTTCAAACGGATTTCGAGCCGATTATCGAACGCCAGATTCATCACCTTATTAATTACATTCAAGGGATCATGCATATCGGTCAGCGGGATATCTCCTGGATCCGGATCAGTAAATCCGCCGTGGAAAAAGGCTTTGCCCTAAAGGATATCGGGATTGTGCTTCACGCCAAATTCCATCAGGATTTTCAAAAGATTGTGGATAAGGTGCAGTTAACCCTGTACACCAAAAAAGGAGATGTCGACAAACTGACCAAACGGGCGAGAGCGGAATACAAAACTCGAGATGAGCGGGTTGAGAAAATGAGGGATGAAGATGTGGAAACTTATTACTCTTGCACCCTTTGCCAATCCTTTGCCCCTAGCCATGTATGTACGGTAAGTCCCGAACGAACCGGGCTTTGCGGCGCATACAATTGGATGGATTGTAAAGCTTCCTTTGAAATCAATCCAACCGGACCGAATCAACCCATTCTCAAAGGAGAATGCCTGGATCCGGTATTGGGCCAATGGAAAGGCGTGAATGAATTTGTCAAACAAGCGTCTAGAGGCAGCGTCAGTCGATACAATTTTTACTCGATGGTAAAAGAACCCATGACAACCTGCGGATGCTGCGAATGCATTGCAGCACTGCTACCCTCTTGCAATGGGGTTATGACGGTTAATCGGGAGTATGCCGGAGAGACCCCGTGTGGTATGAAATTCACCACTCTTGCCGGAGTTATGGGCGGTGGACAATCGTCTCCCGGATTTGTTGGACATTCCAAATTCAATATTACCCAAGGAAAGTTTATCACCGGAGACGGCGGTCTGTTACGAATGGTCTGGCTGCCCAAGATACTCAAAGAGGAGATTAAAGAGCGCCTCCTGAAACGAGGCGAGGAACTCGGTTATCCCAATCTCTATGACATGATTGCCGATGAAACCGTGGGTACCACCGAAGAAGAGATTTTACCGTTTCTCGAAAAAGCCGGGCATCCTGCACTTTCCATGGACCCGATCATTTCAGAGTAACCCCGAAAAGCATTTTTTAGAGAATGGCACGGATCTCTGTATCCGTGCCATCAACGATTAGAGAAGGAGACAAAAATGGCTTTAACCGGTATTCAGATTTTTAAACTTCTACCGAAAACCAACTGCAAAGAGTGCGGTGTTCCTACGTGTCTCGCCTTTGCCATGAACCTGGCATCGGGAAAAGCCGAACTGGACAGCTGCCCGTACGTATCGGATGAGGCAAGAGAGAAACTTGCCGAAGCATCCGCCCCCCCAATCCGACCGGTTGGGATTGGACAGGGTGTGCGAAAGTTTACTGTCGGGGGCGAAACGGTGTTGTATCGCCACGAAAAAACCTTTTACAATGCGCCCGGTATTGCTGCGATGGTTGCATCCGATATTTCGGAACAAGACTTAGAGGCCAAGTTGAAACGATGGAACGCCTATCAATTTGAGCGTGTCGGCCTCAACCTTAGACCTGAATTGGTGGCGCTAAAAGATGGAAACGAGAATAAAGATGCCTTTGCTGAGAGGGCAAAACAGATTGCGGAGACCTCCGAGTTTAACCTGGTGTTGATGACCGAAGACGAAGCGGTCATGAAAGCAGGTATTGATGCGTGTGGGTTTAAACGGCCGCTTATGTATGCAGTTACGGAAGCCAACGTGGATGCATTTGGTGCCTTGGCGAAAGACAACGACTTACCCGTTGCCGTTAAGGCCACCTCAATTGATGGACTTATTTCGCTTACCTCAAAGCTTACAGAAATGGGACTGAAGGATATTGTCATCGATCCAGGGTCCAGAGAAATTAAGCAGTCATTGGAGGATCTAATCACCATTCGACGCGCGGCATTAAAAGCCGGAAATCGGGCGTTGGGGTTCCCCACCATTACGTTTCCGTGTGAGATGGCTTCAAATCTCGATATGGAGGCGTTGATCGCAGGGATGCATATTGCAAAATATGGCGGAATCGTCGTGTTGTCCGATTTTTCCGGAGAGGTTCTTTTTCCACTGCTGCTTGAGCGGTTGAACATTTTCACAGATCCGCAACGCCCCATGACCGTAACCGAGGGTATTTACGAAATCGGGAATCCGGACGAAAATTCACCGGTATTGGTGACCACTAACTTTGCACTCACCTATTTTATTGTATCGGGTGAAATCGAAGGCAGCAAGGTGCCGACATGGCTGCTTATAAAGGATTCCGAAGGGCTTTCCGTAATGACCGCTTGGGCTGCCGGGAAATTTTCCGGCGATGATGTCGGCGTGTTTATTAAGAAAAGCGGTATTGAAGAGAAAATCAAGAATAAAAAATTGATTATCCCTGGTTATGCGGCTGCCATTGCCGGAGATATCGAAGAAGAGTTATCCGGTTGGACAATTACTGTGGGACCCAGAGAAGCAGCTCATATTCCCGCATTTCTGAGGGCCAAGTAGCGGGAAAGGAAGCGAAACAGCCTAACAAAATGGAGGAGTGTTATGTTACTCATCGGTGAAAGCTTAAATGTCATATCCAAAAAGATTGGCAAAGCGTATAAAGAAAGGGACCCCAAACCGATTCAAGAGGAGGCTCTTTTTCAAAAAGAAAAAGGGATGGATTACATCGACATAAATCTTGGGCCGGCTAAAAAAGACGGACATGAACTCATGCCTTGGCTGGTGGAGACCGTTCAGGAGGTTGTGGATGATGTTCCCTTGGCCTTGGATACCTCAAATATCGATGCCATCGAGGCTGCCCTTAAAGTCTGCAAACAAAAACCATTGATTAATTCCATTATGTGCCGTCCTGAACGGTATGAACGAATGATACCCATCGCGGCGCAAGGTAATGCCGATTTCATTGCACTCATGTGGGGACCGGAAGGACTTCCCCGGGACGAAAACGAGCGAGCGGCTCTTTGTGTTGAATTGATCTATACCGCCAATGAAGCAGGCATTGAAAATGACAGAATCTGGGTTGATGGTATTGTGACTCCTGTCAATATCCAACAACCTCAATTGATGAGCCTGATCGAGTTTCAGAAGATGTTGCCGGATATTGCACCCGGAGTGAAAAGTACCTGCGGCCTGTCAAATATATCTAATGGACCGCCGGCTCATTTGCGGCCTATTTTGAATCAAACCTATATGATCATGCTCGAAAGATACGGAATGTATTCCGTTATTGCGGATCCTCTGGATGATGTCCTCATCGATATCGCAAAGGGAAACCGACAGGATATCGTCGATGTGATCCATGCCGCCATGGACGGAAATGAACCGGATATGGGCAGTCTTTCAAAGGAATTGCAGGATTATTTAAAAACCGCCAACGTTATTTTGGGAAAGACACTCTATTCGGATTCATGGCTAGAGATTTGATTTTGGGTTGCGAGACTCGATCCGATTTGATGATGTTTATTTAAAGATGCACAGCGTCGTATGCATCCCTCAAATGAAAAAAAGCCCTTCTCCATGTGAGTGGGGCTTTTATAATTGATAGAAATTTCAATGTCTTAGATTTTAGATTCAACCCAAAACTCGCAGCGTGGAACACAGAACAAAGAACTGAAAACATGGCCCGTATTGACGATTATATCCAGGCAAAAAACCTTGCAGTCGAACGTTTACAGAGCGAATCGTTTGATAATTTAGTTCAACGGTCGGGTTTTGAAACCTTTGATGCGCATTCATTCAAAGCCCCCTTGTTTGATCGGAGTTACCAGATTCGTTATCCGTCCTTTGAGATTCAGGATATTGCCGATGAACGGATCGATCCACCCATTCAGGAGCATTTACTGATTTTACATTACATGAAAGGTACCGGAACGGAACGATTGACAGGCACCTGGATTACGTATCGAGAAATACCGGAGGCCTCTTTTTATTTTAGCGTATTTGTGAAACGGGCCATCGATCCGTTAAAGACCGCATTTGGGCAAAACTTACCACAACTTGCGACGGCAGCCCTGCAATTGAACGGTAGAGCGATATCCCACGGGGATGTCGCGTTTGAATTTTACGTTTTTCCCAAAGTACCCATTCAAGTCATTCTCTGGGAAGGGGATGATGAATTTCCACCCGAGGCGAATATACTTTTTGACAAATCGATCTCCAAGATACTCTCACCAGAAGATATTGCGTGGCTTTCCGGCATGCTGGTCTATCGACTGATTGCCGTTACAAAAGGGGGTCGTTAATGGTGTTAAGTGAGCTAAAGTGCCTAAAATTAAGGAATTAATCCATTTTATATTCACATTGGCTTCGATTATATTTATGCTTACATTTCTTAATTTAAGGAGATACTGTAACAACAAGCAATGATGTCTCTGATTTAAAAAGTCGTGATTCCTTAAAGTAAGATGAAAGAATTCCTTAACTTTAGTTCACTTGAAACTTTAGTCACTTTTTTTAAGGCCAGTGCAACAAGTAATCTCCTCTGGGAGTGATAATATAACCTCCACAAATCTCCTTGATAATACACTGTAATTTTAGTATTCTCTATACCGTTCGATAGCCAATCAGGAAATATTATTCGCCGTTGATTCTGTTTTCCTTTTGCCTTCTACCTATTGCAGAGCGATATCAGGCCATTTCAGGGAAGAGGGACTTATTTTAATTCGCAAGGAGTATCAATGCTACGATCCAAAGCACTTGAAGAAAATTTGGCCAGATATCACGTCGATGTGTCTCCCGATCCAAAATACGAGGTTCTTCAGGAGATTGTTTCCGATTATCACGGACTTCGAGAGGGACTCAACAGCTTTCTGAAAGAACTATCCCATCCTTATCGGAATTGGCAGTATATTATCAAGGAGGCACGGGGTTATTCTCTGAATTATTTACATCTTTTGAAAAACCATCCAAAGGGTCCCGAGGCAGCGTCGCGGTTCATCGACATTTTCACAGAGGCCCTCCAGTCAGCCCGTGATAAAAATGTGCGGGCAGATGCAGTAGATAATCTTTTACTTTTTCTTCAAAAACTCGTTAAGGCCTCCGGTTCTGACATCGATCGGTTCCTGCCGGTCTTGCAGGATACCTTTCATCGAATTCAAAAACTTGAAAATGATGACTTCTTTTTGTTTCTAAAGAGTTACTACCAAATTAAAAAACTGGTTGAATCGATTATGATGGCGTCCAGTGAAACTACACCGGATTTTGAAGCCAACAATCGCCTTCTATTTAGGTATTTTCAGGAAACCTATGAATATTGGTTCGGTGAAGCCGATCCTCAAAAGTGGTTTGATAATGAATTAGGTAAAAGGGGTCATTCAAAGGGGCTATCAAATATATTTCACGACATTTCTCATGAACACATAAGGCAGTTGAAACACGACCTTAATAACCTATCAGAACGAGGGAAAATCGCATCTGAGGATGCATCAACACAATTGCTTCGTTTGCCTGGTTATGGTGAAATTGTTGAAAATTACCGTGCCATTCCCCAGAAGCTCTTTGAAGCCGGCGGCGCAGATCATCAGGGGAACCGATGGAAATTGATCTTCATCTTTCAGATACTCAGTATCTCTGGACTTTCACTGTTACACGAGGATGCTCTAAGGGAACTTAACAGAACCCTATCCATGCTGATTGTCCATAAAGAAACGCGGCATGTGGAGGAATCGGTCCGAAAGACGTTTTCCATTCTTAGGACGCAAACCGGTAAGTTTCCGGATACTGCTCTAAATTGCGTTTTGAACATGGGAAGGGCGATTTATAAAACGAATAAAACGGATCTGATACATTTTTTTATTGATTCTGTTATCGATCTCGGATTTCAACTTCCCTTGGTGGGGGGCGTGGGGGATGATTGGCAGATAAAAGCCAACAGCACCCATATTCTGAATGTACGAATTTGGCTTGAATTGATAGAACTCAATCCGAGGCTGTCAACACGACTTCTGTCAGCGCTTATCGTTTATTTGTCGTTATGTGGTGTGTTTGTCAAGGATACGGATCTGTTTCCAAGAAATATTACGCGTTTGCTAAACAGCGATATCGAACCTGTGTACAACCTGGTAAAACAGCTTGCCATACTTTTCCCCGTCTATTTTAATGATATTGGTGCCGAGGGGCGACTTAGAGACATATCTACTCAGATCGATGAAATATCGGGTCGAAAAGATATACTGATACATTTTTTGCGCAAGCAGAGTCATGTGGAAAGTAGTAATCGAATCATCGATTTGATGGAAGCCATCCTGCACTTTTGGGCAACCAAAGACAAGACAACCCTTCGACCGTTTGTTCCTCCTACCATCTATGATCAAATTGAATCCGATGGTCCCTTTATCGATGGCGTACACAGGATAATGGCCTTTCTGAAGGAACAGGGGGTTTTGATACCAAAAGGATTTCTTTCTTTTGAGGAAGAAAGACTCCCTACACTCAATATCGATAGTGGTGGTTTCCGGATCACCGATAACGATCTTAAGAGGGTATCGCTTGCCATATCTTTGTATAAAATTTTCAATCAAAAATACAACCTTGATTTTATTGAAATGGATCAGTTTGTATCCCAATTAAGGTCCCATGTCTTCCCTGAATTTAATGAACTAAAAACGGCACTTACAGAAAAAAAACTCAGGAAGAAGCTCGACGGGTTGCTCAATTATCTCGGCAGGCTAAAAGCATTAATATTATCAAGCAAAGCATATGATATCAGGGAAGATATTTATAAAAAAAGACATATTACCGTGGATATCCCGTCCATGTACGGGAGTTATCACGAGCTGAAATTCGATGCGTTGGGGCTGACATTTCGTTTAGAGGCTATTGTTAACGTGCTCTTTGAGGAGCTTATCGAAACAATTGATCTTAACCTAATCACCAAGGCCACGTTTTTTCAAGTAAACGACCGCTTGAAATTGCTTTACAAAGCCTTAACGCTGGATGGAATATCATCTGTTGAAATCGAACGCCAGCTTGAGCTATTAAACCATTCTCTCCAGGTTGGCGATTTTACCTTTACTCAGTACATTGATATTTTTAAAGGGTTTGGACAAGCAGTAAAAAACATTGTTGATGATTATTTTAACACCGTTCACGAGAGGAACCTCACGCGGATCCTATCAAATCTGACATTTAAACAAATACTCTCCAAATATCTTCCCAGAGAAAGCAACGTTGACCCTGAAGGTCTGGAGCATCGGATGTCAGAAATTTTTTTCCGAGAAAGAATTGCCCTGTCGCTGGGGCTTCAGCAAATGGATCGTTTCCTAAGTCGGATTTTAAATACGCTTTACCAGCAGTTGGACAAGCTCCCTAAAAATAAACTACAACAGCTTCTGTTGTACGATCCTGAGAGGGCTATGACACTCCTGGATGGAGTCGGCAAACGGGTTTCCGGTATCATTCACTTGGGCAGTAAAGGACTAAATCTCATAAAAATGAAACAATATGGATTACCGATTCCCCCTGGTTTTATCATCACAACCGAAGTTTTCCGATGCTGGGATGTCATTAACACCTACCAGCCCGCAGAGCAGAATTTTAAAGAGCAACTTGCCCGATATATCTCTCACCTCGAACAGCTCACGGACAGCCGATTCGGCGATTTAGAAAATCCCATGCTGCTTTCCGTAAGGAGCGGATCATCTATTTCGCAGCCGGGTATGATGGACACTTTTCTGGATGTCGGCATGAATGAGGAGATTGTATCAGGAATTGTCGCTCGATCCGGTAACGTATGGTTTGCATGGGACAATTATCGTCGATTTCTTCAGTGTTATGGTATGTCCTATGGGCTGAAACGGGATGAGTTTGACGCGATTATCGATGAATTTAAACAAAAATTGGGGCTTCCCTTTAAAAAAGACTTTTCCGGGGAACAGATGCGAAAAGTGGCGCTCACGTACAAAACGACAATAAAGGATGCTGGTGTTAAAATCGAGGAAGACCCATTTGAGCAGCTCTATTTAATAATCGGACGGGTGTTCGAATCCTGGGAATCGATGAAAGCGAAAGCGTATCGCAGAATCATGGGTATTTCCGATGATTGGGGGACAGCGGTTACTGTTCAGGCGATGGTCTATGGTAATATCTCCCATCAATCCGGCTCCGGTGTGATTTTTACACATAATCCGAAATGGTCGGGAGATACGGTACGGCTCTGGGGTGATTTTACCATCGGAAATCAGGGAGAAGATGTGGTGGCAGGATTGGTTCAAACACTACCCATATCCGTCTTTCAGCAAGATTATGAAATGAGACAAACCGATGTGACCCTTGAAACCCACTTTCCTGATATTTATACGGCCTTGAAAAATTGGGCCAACGATCTGACCTATGAAAAGGGGTGGAGTCCGCAGGAAATGGAATTTACTTTTGAAAGCGCGGCCGTAAAGGATCTTTACTTACTCCAAACAAGAGATATGACCATCCGGGGCCATAAGCAGTTTTTTGCCTTTGATATAGACGGACGGACTAACAAGAAATTGTTGGGGCATGGCATTGGTGTGAGTGGTGGTGCGATGAGTGGACGGGTAGTCTTTAGTGTAGATGAAATCGACAAGTGGCGTCAGCAGGAACCGGAGACGCCTCTGATTTTGGTTCGCGCCGATACCGTTCCGGATGATATTCAGGAAATATATGCTGCTGACGGGCTTCTTACGGCCCGAGGCGGTCTGACATCTCATGCTGCGGTTGTGGCACATCGTCTGGGTAAAACGTGCGTGGTTGGGTGTGCAGATCTGATTTGCAATGAGAAAAAAAAAGAACTGTTCTGGAGCCAATCCGTGGTAAAAACGGGGGATTATATCAGCATTGATGGTCAACAAGGCGCCGTGTACATCGGTCAGTTAAACCTAAAAGAAGCGAGACAGGCATGATTATACTAAGCAAACGATGTCCTATGGGCGCGAGGTTTTAATAGGCTTTGCTGTACCGGCGTTGTTTAGTAGTTTGAGTTTTCAGTGTTCAGGTTTCAGCCATGCCGCATGCCCGTCCTGACACCCGAAACCTGAAGCCCTATCGTCGAATCAATGATATGAGATTTTGACAAATTCAAGACGCCGGATTTTGGTAAGCGGTAACTCAAACTGGAGGTGTGGCAGGCATGGGCATGAAACTTGGCATCAACGGACTCGGTAGGATTGGGAAATTAACCCTGTGGCATCATGTCAGCCGAAAGTGTTTTGATGAAATTATCGTCAATCTTGGCCGTGAGGCCGGACGTTCTCTGGAAGATATCGCCCATTACGTGGAAAGAGATTCAACCTATGGCTCCCTTCACGGATTTCTTTATGGCCACAAAGCAGATCCGGTGATTCGAGGTGTGGATGAAGAAAACGGCGTGATAACTATTGACGGCGTTCGGGTAATGTTTTTAAGATCTTTTCGAAACCCGAAGGATATCGGATGGAACGAACAAAATGTTCGGATTGTGGTCGATACCACGGGAATGTTTTTAGATCCAACACTGCCGACGGAACATCCTTCAGGATCGTTAAGAGGCCATTTGGAATCCGGGGTTGAGAAGGTCGTTGTTTCTGCACCATTCAAAATAACAGACAAAGGAAAACCCATCCCGGATGATGCAATTACAACCGTGATGGGAGTGAATACCGATGACTATGATGCCCGGGTTCATAAAATCATTTCCAGTGCCTCTTGTACCACCACTTGTCTTGCCCACATGATGAAACCCCTAATCGACTATTTCGGATCGAAGAAAATTTTATCGGCTTCCATGGCTACCGTACATGCTGCCACGTCATCCCAAGAGGTGTTGGATCGGCTGCCCATAGCTGGGAAAAAAGATTTGAGAAAAAATCGAAGCATAATGAACAATATCATACTGACTACAACCGGTGCTGCCGAAACACTCCGATTGGTAATCCCTGAGATGGAACAGATCGGATTTATTGCCGAATCGGTAAGAATCCCAATCACAGCCGGATCTTTGATCATCCTTGTTGTAAATTTCCAAGAAGAATTATCCGGTGAGCCGATCAGTCGGGAAGTCATCAATCACTTATATCGTAAAGCGGCATCGCAAGATCCGAACGGATACCTTCACTATTCGGACAAACAGAATGTTTCCGGAGACATCATCGGATTACCGAAAGCCGCTGCGATCATAGAGGGACACGAGACCCATCAACGCACGGCGGAAGTCACCATCGATTTAGAAAAAGTCCCCGCATTAGATTCCGATAGTATTTCGTTGTTCAAGGAGAAGGTGATTCGGGTTCCGGTAACTCAGGCAGTAATTTACGGCTGGTATGACAATGAGATGGGTAGCTATGTGAATATGCTAGCTGATAGAACGGTTTCCATCGCGGAAGATATGTAAGGATTTTCGATTTTCAATTTGCTTTAGTCAGTTTTAAAAGTACACTTGCTATATCTTTCAAGTTGTCGAGTACATATTGTTGTTCACTCATCGCTCGGTTCTGCGACGGTATTGCTGAGTTTAACAAATTCTTCTACGGTTAATGTCTCCGCCCGTCTAACGGGGTCGATTCCAACGTTTTCCAGTATTGTTTTTGCCTGTTCCGCCGTGCCGAAAAGATCACTTCCCGCCACTGCATTTTTCAGGATTTTTCGCCGTTTTGAGAAAGATGCTCTAATTACTTTATGAAGAACTGCTTCACTCTTCGCCTGTAAAACCGGAGTGCTTCTGAACATTATTTCGACAACTTCAGAATTGACCCTCGGTTTCGGGTAGAAATTAGAGGCGTTTACTTCTGCAACGGAACGAATATCAGCACAATACTGGAGCATAACCGAAATTTTGCCATAGTCTTTAGAACCGGGACTCGATGACATTCTTTGTGCAAGTTCTTTTTGAAACATCAAAATGCAACGATTTGTTAAATGCCTATGCGTGATCAATCGAATCATGATTTGCGATGAGATATTATAGGGTAAGTTCCCGATTACTGTTAATTTACGATTTTCGTCTTTAGCGATTGGATCTAAATCAAGCCGCAGGATGTTTTTATCCAAGATGATAACATTATCTAAAGCATGGGAATCCACTACAGTTTTTAACAGTGGAAGGATCGAACGATCGACTTCCACCGCATAAACTTTCTTCGCAGTTTGTGCCAATGGAACGGTGAGCGATCCCAGGCCTGCTCCAATTTCCAAAACAACATCTTCCGGATCGATTTTTGAACGCGCCACTATCATTTCAGAAATGGCGGGGTTTGTAAGAAAATTTTGCCCGAATTTTCGCTTGGGAAGGAGATTTAGTGATGAGAGAAGTCGTTTGGGTGATGTCATCGCGTTTTGTTTCTATCCCCTTGTTGACGCGAACGAATTCTTGTAAAAATTTTTAAGGTAATAATATATGCAACCACGCCTATGGGAATACCGATTATCACCCCGCCTGTAATCATTGCCAGCGTTAACTCAGCTCCTATTTTGAACAATTCAGTCAAAGTTTCATAAGAGGGATCAAATGGTGCGGAAAGGCCGAAAAGATATGTTCCTACCTTATAGCTTCCGTAATAAAAGAAAGGAAGGGTCAGCGGGTTACACGCCCAGACGCCGGTTGCTGCTGCCAGTTTGCTACCTTTTAAAATAAACGATAGAAATATAGCCGTGACGGTGTGAAAAGGTACCGTGGGTGTAACACCTACGAAAACGCCGATAGCCATCCCCTTGGCAATGTAGTGCGGATCTCCTTGTAGCGACTTTATTTGAGTAATAAACTGTTGGAGCTTTGCTTTGACAGGTGATTTTTTTGTCATTGTTTTTGTTGATATATTTTTTATTTCTTCCATGCATTACCAATCAGTTTTAGTTTAGAATCCGTGATCTCGTTGATGATACAGTGAAATCGGAAATTTTCAATTTCTACCGAAGGTATCATAGACATATTTTCTTTTCAATAAGCGAACCAGATGATTTTGTGTGTTAATTTCTCCTAATACTTGACTTTTGCTAAAGTATTTACTAAATTAAGAAGTAAAATCGAATTTTTTCGGTTTTTTGATTGATCTCAAAATTATGTAAGTGCAATGAACAGAAAACGTCACTGCTACTTAATAAATTTTTAGCAAGGAGGATACAATGGCAAGAAGAAAATCAGTGAGTTTTGATGCGATGGTTAAGTTTTTTATGCAGACATACAGCATTCCGACAAAGAAAGACGTAGATAAGTTGATGGCGCGAATGGACAAACTAGAAAACTTGATAAAATCATCGACACGGACAAACAGTCCGAAACCTGCTGCCGTAAAGACGGGGCCTGCTGTAAAAAGAGACAGGGGGGCTGCCGGAATGACAGCCTCTGATACCGTACTGAGCATCATCAAGAAGCATCGAGCGGGTGTCGGTTTTGCAACGATTCAAACAAAAACAGGTTTCAATGAGAAGAAACTCAGAAACATAATTTTTCGGCTCAATAAACTCGGCCGGATTACTCGGCGAGCGCGCGGAACATATGTGACCACTTAAATTAGATTTATCTAGTTTTATGATACATTTCCTCAAGATGTCAACTTCTTTATGATAGTGGTGATGTCTGCCTGTAGGAATATATTCGATTTGAGGTGTCACAATGGCTGCTGTTCACTCTTCCCAGCTACGTGAGGGAAGCCGACTTTACGGACACATTGTTCGGCGAATCGTCGAACTTCCAGAAATTGATTCGCTATTTTTTGAACTTGAACATGTTGCTACAGGCGCTCGCCACATTCATATCCAAAACGACGATACCGAAAACACCTTTAGTATCGCGTTCAAGACGGTTCCCGAAGACTCCACCGGAGTTGCCCACATTTTAGAGCACACCGTTCTTTGTGGTTCAAACAAATTCCCCGTTCGAGACCCTTTTTTTTCCATGTTAAAAAGAAGTTTGAGTACGTTTATGAACGCCTTTACGGCATCGGACTGGACGATGTATCCTTTTTCTACGCAAAATAGAAAAGATTTCTTTAACCTTTTGGCGGTTTATCTAGATGCGGTGTTCTTTCCTATTTTAGATCCACTTAACTTTCGACAGGAAGGACACCGCATTGAAACAAAAGAAGATAGAAAAGATGAGAATACTGATCGGTTGGTTTATAAGGGAATTGTCTATAATGAAATGAAAGGTGCCATGTCTTCTCCGGATCAGGTAATGAGTCGCACCCTCCACGAAACGCTGTATCCTTCCACAACCTACCGTTTCAATTCCGGAGGAGACCCTGAATATATTCCCCGGTTGACTTACTCACATTTGAAAGAATTTCATAAAAGACATTATCATCCCAGTAATGCCTTTTTTTATACCTATGGGAATATTCCGCTTCGAGACACTATAAACTTTTTACAAACCGCTGCGTTAGAAAATTTCGAGCGCATCGATCCTAAAACTGATGTTCCGGCTCAGCCGCGTTGGAAAGCGCCTATAGAAAAAACATATTATTATCCATTTGCAAAGAAAGAAGATCCGTCGAAGAAATACCAGGTTTGCGTTGCATGGTTGACGGCAGATATTAAGGCTCCTTTTGACGTTTTGGTACTGACGATTCTTGAGCAGGTACTTTTAGGCAATGCTGCTTCTCCTTTGAGAAAAGCACTGATTGATTCAGGTCTCGGAACAGCACTTTCCGATGGGACTGGATTTATTCCCGATAATAGAGACACGCTTTTTTCGTGTGGCCTCAAAGATGTAACGGAAATCTGCGTTGAGGAAATTGAAACTATTATTTTCGATACCTTAAAACGCCTAGCAAAGGATGGCATCGATACCGATCTGATCGAATCTGCAATCCACCAGCTCGAATTTCACAGAAAGGAGATAACAAATCATCCCTATCCCTACGGTATCAAGTTGTTGCTGTCTTTCGCCGGCAGTTGGTTTCATGGGGCAGATCCGATCAAAATCCTAAAATTCGAATCAGATATTGAGACACTTCGCAAGAAAATTGGGAAAACATCTTTTTTTGAAGAGCGTATCAAACGATATTTCCTTAACAACCCCCACCGGATTCGGTTAACACTGGCTCCTGACCAGGATATGGAAGACAAAGAAAACAGGCGGGTTACGGCTGAACTGAAAGAGATTTGGAAAACACTAAAGCCATCTGATATAAAAAGACTCAAGGAAGAGGCAAAATCTTTAAAACAGCTACAAGAATCCGAAGAAGATTTAGTTTCGCTGCCGACACTTGAACGTGATGATATTCCACCGTCTGTTCAAGTGGTTGAAGAGAATTTATCATATAAGAATGTTCCGGCCATTTTTTACCAACAGCCCACTTCGGGCATTGTCTATTTTACAGGCGCTATTGGAACGGGCCCATTAAACCATCAACTCATTCCTTTGGTACCCTTCTTCTCTTATGCATTGTCTAGAATTGGTACGGCATTTTGCGACTATACGGAGTTGGCAAAACGCATCGATGCGCATACCGGTGGCGTTGGTTTATCAGTACACGCTAGGACCCGATTTGGGAAAGACGGGCAATGTATTCCCTACATCGCATTTAACGGGAAATGCCTGAATCGACATCAAGCAGACATGTTCGGCATCCTGCAGGAGATTCTATTTCATTACGACCCATTCGACAAAACTCGCCTCAAACATCTTCTTTTGGAATATCGGGCTGGCATGGATTCGATGATTGTTCATAGCGGTCATCGATTTGCCATGTCTCTTGCTTCGCGGAACTTTTCTTCCACAACAAATTTAAGTGAAGCCTGGCACGGTATTCATCAATTAAAAACCATAAAGGAAATTACAGATGACCTCACGGAGGAGAAACTTGCTGCTGTATCCCAGGCCTTAGATAGCATCGGCCACTCATTGATAAACCGGGATAATATTAAAATGGCAATTATTGGAGAAGAACAGGCCTTAAAGGAGACGATTTCTCCACTTGCTGTCATTGAAAGTAAACTTAAAGATCGTATTCCTAGTAATTTCGAACCACCGGATATGACCGTAAAAGACAGCCGTATTTGGGAAGGATGGTCAACGGCGTCAGCTGTTTCTTTTGTTGCGAGGGCTTTTCGGACAGCCCGACTGGGTCACGAAGACTCACCCGCCTTATATGTGATCGGCAAACTTCTACGATCGCTGTACTTACATCGCGAAATTCGGGAAAAGGGGGGTGCCTATGGTGGTTTTTCCGTTTACAGTCCTGAGGATGGTATTTTTAGTTTTGCTTCCTACAGGGATCCGCATATCTTGAATACCTTAAACGTTTTTGACGGTGCCGTTCGTTTCATTCGATCCGGAGACTTTACGGACGAAGACATTAAAGAAGCTGTTCTTCAGGCTTGCTCTGAGTTGGATAAACCGGACACGCCGGGGGTGGCGGCACGAAAGGCTTTTTTCCGGAAGATCATTTCATTGAACGATGATGCGCGAATTCGGTTTAAGCAGGGAATCCTCGCCCTGACGCGCCGTAAGGTCCAATCGGTAGTTGATAAATATTTTGATGCCGCCGATCAGGATTATTCGGTGGCTGTGATATCGAATGAAGAAAAACTGACGGCGACCAACCAAAAATTACCAGACCACCCCTTAACGCTTCACAGAATATAGTTCCAAGACAAGTTTCGCACGTTTGTAATACGGACCTTCGGCCACAACCAAATCGGTGTTCACCGCTTCCGTTTTGTTTCAGATAGGATTTTAAGATAGGTTTCAGGTTTCGGGCCTTCGCCGCGACGTAGCGGCTTTAGCGGCTTCGTCCGCGCAGGCGGGTTTCAGGATTTGGTGTTTGCTCGTCTGAGAAATCTGGAAAAATATTCATATTGACTTATGATGATTGAACACGCTAAACATTACGTTTATCGATACCGATAGCACGCGATGAAAAGGATTGTAATTAAATGATACAGTTGGTTAGAGGTTTTAGAGATATTCTGCCAGATGAGATCGAGCGCTGGCGGGTGGTTGAGAAAACCGCGGCTGCGCTGTTTGAAGATTTTGGATTCAAGGAAATCCGTATACCAATATTAGAACGAACCGAGCTTTTTGCGCGAAGTATTGGGGAAGATACCGATATCGTTGAAAAAGAGATGTATACGTTTCCAGATAGAAAAGGTGAACTGATTACGCTGCGTCCGGAAGCAACCGCATCGATTGTTCGATCTTACATTCAACACCGAACGTATGCCACAGATCCGGTTCAGAAGGTGTATACCGTTGGCCCCATGTTTCGCAGGGAAAGACCCCAAAGGGGTCGATACCGGCAATTTTACCAAATCGATGTGGAAATACTCGGTGTTGAATCGGCTTACGCAGATACTCAGCTTATTTTTATGTTGGTCACCCTTTTAAATCGACTCGATGTTGCGGATGTAATAGCACACATCAATTCATTGGGATGCCCCAAATGTCGTCCCACTTTTAAAGCAATACTATCAGATTTTATATCATCGAGGGCGGATAAACTGTGTTCTGACTGTAACAGGAGGCGTGACCGAAATCCTTTGCGCGTGCTTGACTGCAAGGTACCGTCCTGCAGAGATGCCATGGCAGATGCGCCTTCTATTCTCGATTCGCTTTGTTCCGATTGTGACTGTCATTTTCAGGAACTTACCGGTTCTCTTGAAGATCTGGGCGTTTCTTATGTGATCGATAAACGGATTGTGAGAGGACTCGACTATTATACGCGAACCATTTTCGAAATCCAGACAGGCGCTTTAGGGGCACAGAATGCCGTTGTTGGGGGCGGTCGATATGACAATTTAGTCAAAATGCTCGGTGGGCCGGATTTGCCGGCTACCGGTTTTGCCATCGGTTTAGATAGATTGGTCGAGATTGCCGGCCTCAAGGTTGGTGGCGGTGAAAAAAAACCAGATATTTTTATTGCTGCGCTTGGGAAAACGAGCATATCAGAGGCATTCAGCTGGTCCTGTGCTCTCGGTCTTGAAGGGATCTACGCGGAAGTAGACTTAAGCGGGAGGAGCTTGAAAAGTTTAATGAAACGGGCGGATAAGCTCGGGGCCGATCATGTCCTCATTGTTGGTGAAAAGGAAATTGATGAAGGATCGGTGATTCTGCGGGATATGAAAACCAAGGAGCAGGAACCCATTCAGATGGATGGTATTGTTGAACGTTTGAAACAAGTGGTTCTCTGTGCCTGACACGTATCCGGTGCGAAGAATCATACAGTGAGGCTAAGTTAGGGATGGCTTTTTCAGAAAGGAGAGGAATCGTTGTCAGACAAACTGGAAGATATGCGTCGTACCCACAGTTGTGGTGAGCTCAGCACGGATGATGTCGGCACGGAAGTGGTGTTGATGGGGTGGGTCAATCGAAGACGCGATCATGGAGGCGTCATATTTGTGGATTTGCGCGATCGTGAGGGGATCACTCAGGTGGTGTTCAACCCTAAAGTGAGTCAAACGATTCACGATAACGCTCAGGCGATTCGAAACGAATATGTTCTGGGCATACGTGGCAAAGTGGAGAATCGGCCGGATGACATGATCAATCCGAATTTGCAAACCGGTGCCATCGAAGTGATGGTTTACGAATTGAAAATCTTAAACGCCGCCAACACGCCTCCGTTTTTGATCGAGGATACGGTCGATGTGTCCGAAACCACACGGCTCAAGCACCGACATATAGACCTACGCAGGCCCCAGATGCAAAAAAACCTGATCGTTCGGCACAAGGCAACCGCGGCGGTCAGAAATTATGTGAACGACAGGGGGTTTTTAGAAATTGAAACACCGTTTTTAACCCGCAGTACACCCGAAGGTGCAAGGGATTACCTGGTTCCTAGCCGGGTAAATCCCGGGGATTTTTATGCGTTGCCGCAATCTCCGCAAATGTTCAAGCAGCTTTTTATGATCTCCGGCTATGATCGTTACTATCAGATTGTACGATGTTTTCGGGATGAAGACCTCCGGGCGGATCGGCAGCCGGAGTTTACTCAAATAGATATTGAAATGTCCTTTGTGGGAGAAGAAGATGTTTTAAATCTTACCGAAGACATGATGGCTGGGGTGTTCAAAGATGTAATAGGCGTAGAACCAACACGACCGTTTCCCCGGTTGACGTATTCGGAAGCTTTGAATCGTTATGGTTTGGATAAACCGGATCTTCGCTTCGATCTCGAGCTAAAAGATATCTCCGACATTGTTGCCGATTCAGGATTTAACGTTTTCTCCGAGGCAATTAAGAAGGGCGGTATCGTCAAAGCACTCAACGCAAAGGGATGTATCGATTTTTCACGAAAAGAAATCGATGATTTGACGGATTTTGTGGCGGTTTATCGGGCAAAGGGCATGGCCTGGATAAAAGTGCGAGATACTGAATGGCAATCTCCCATTACAAAATTTTTTACGGAATCGGAGAAGCAGCGTCTGACCGACCGAATTGATATGGAGCCCGGTGACCTGGTTTTTTTTGTGGCGGATCATTCGAAAATTGTCAATGAATCCCTGGGACATCTTAGAAATCATCTCGGTAGACAGCTGGGATTCATCGACAAAAACGAGTTCAAATTCGTGTGGGTCACCCAGTTTCCCATGTTCGAATATGATGAAACTGAAAAACGCCTACAAGCCCTGCATCATCCGTTTACCTCTCCGTTGGAGGCAGACTACCCAAAGCTTGCAGAGGATCCGCTATCGGTTACCGCTCGTGCCTATGACTTGGTGCTTAACGGTTTCGAGATCGGTGGCGGTAGTATCCGAAATCACAACCGACACATCCAGGAAAAGATATTTGAAGCTTTGGGACTGGATAAAGATACCTATGGAAATAAATTCGGGTTTTTGTTATCGGCCCTTGAATCCGGCGCCCCGCCCCACGGCGGGATTGCATTAGGTTTTGACCGAATTGTGATGCTGCTCTGTGGGGAGTCTTCAATTCGAGATGTTATTGCATTTCCAAAGACCCAGAAAGCGGCCTGTTTGTTGACCGGTGCCCCTTCCCCTGCTGACAAGGCGCAGCTTGAGGAACTCAATATTCGACTTAGAACACTAAGTTTATGAAATATTTAAAACCAATCAAATACTATTTTAAAAGGGGGAGAAAATGAATATTGTCCTTGTAGTCATCGATAGTTTGCGACAGGATCATGTGGGTGCTTACGGGAATAAATGGATTCATACACCCTATCTGGATGCCTTCGCCAAAGACGCCGTAACATTCACACGATGTTATTCAGACGCTCTACCCACGCTTCCTATGCGCCGCTCGCTTCATACCGGAATAAAGACATATCCCTATGTCGGACACCGAGGATTCAAGGGCGATGGGGATCGATGGCTGGGTTGGGGGCCGATTCCGGAACACCAGGACACCTTATCGGAAATTCTAGGTGCCGATGGATATCGGTGTGCGTTTATTTCGGATACCTATCATCAATTCAAGCCTTCTAAAAATTTTCATCGAGGGTTTGATTCCTGGATGTGGATTCGAGGCCAGGAAATGGATCGGTATCGAACAGGACCTGTAATTCCGGAAAGCGTATATTTGAATCATTTGAATGACAAATCGAAAGATAATGTATATGTGAAAAGATTTTTAAGAAAGTATTTAAATAACAATCACGATCGAAGAAGCGAAGAAGACTATTTCCCGGCGCTCCTATTTAAAGAGAGTGCGCGGTGGATGTTGGAAAATTACGATGCTGAAAAGACCTTCATGCTCATTGATTCATTTGATCCGCATGAACCGTGGGATCCACCGATTCATTATCGGAAATTATACGATCCGGATGACGATGTGGCGGATCAAATCCTGTCGCCTTACTATTACTGGAAAGAGATTTTTAGCCCCAGAGAACTTAAGCGGTTGCAGGCAAACTATGCCGGAGAAGTCACCATGGTGGATCGATGGTTCGGATTTTTCATGGATGTCTTAAAGCTATCGGGTCGATTGGATGACACGGTTGTTGCCGTTATCAGCGATCATGGTCACAACCTCGGCCACGATCCTGAAGACAAAGGTATTGTGGGTAAACAGGGCCATCCCATCACCCGGGCGGTTGCCGATTTGGTTTTGATGATTCGGCCCCCCTCCGGTGATGGTGCCGGAACGGTTTGTGACAAGCTGGTTTACGTTCATGACGTTTCAAGAACACTGTTGAGTCTGGTGGGCGTTGATCCAAAGAGCGAAATGGAGGGAAAGAACTTCTGGCCGGCGGTGTTCGATGCGTCTTTGGATATCCGAGATCATGTCACAACCGGTTACGGTTCCCTCCTTACCGTGATCAATGAGGAGTGGTGGTACAATGCCAATTTTTGGGGAGAGGGGAGTCTGCTCTATGCGGTTAAAGAAGATCCTAAACTCACCAATAATTTAGCTGAGAAGCATCCGGATGTGTGCAAGGAGATGCTTGATCTCGCCATAAAAGATGCCGGAGGTGAAATTCCGGAGGTCGTCGATAGATACCGGGAGAAAACGAAAGTGTTCTATTTTGCGGAATTTCCATTTGAAACCGCGCAAAGAGGCGTTTCGTTCAGATAATATAATTTATGTATCGGAATTTCTACAACTTGTTGGAAGTATAGTGTTTTTTTGTGGCCATCTACGTTTGGAGCCACTTGGAATGATGGAATAGTGGAATCCTTAATAATCTGAGTGCCTTTGCGCTAAGAATTGTTAAGTTTCTACAATCAAATCACATCAAATTGGGTAGAAAAAGTATAATCTGGGGGAAAATCATCAGGACCCCCACTGTCAGAAGGTCCATGGCGATAAAGGGGAGCACCCCTCGAAAGATTTCCTCGAGAGGAATACTCGGTGCCACACTGTTGACCACATAAACGTTTAAGCCGACCGGCGGTGTTATCAGGCAGATTTCACACATTTTTACCAGGATGATCCCGAACCAAATAGGATCGAACCCCAACGCAACCACCGCCGGAAAGACCAGGGGCAGGGTGAGCATCATCATGCCGATGGCATCGAGGAACATTCCGAGAAATACGTATATCAGAAGAATCAGCATAAGAATCATCAACGGCGGTAGGGGAAGGACGAGCACAAATTCTGAAA